>JAUYGW010000202.1 GCA_030690245.1 Gallionella sp.
TGCGCGCCTGGTCTGTTTGGTGTAGCGGTCAAAGCCGCCCGTAGAAAGTGTCGTTTGTTTCATCGTTTTAATCCGTTTGTTCAACCCGAGCTTCTGACAGCATGAGCGTGAAAAGTTCGAGACTTAATCAGAGGTTCCCTAGGACTTAAAGATGCTGGCCCGCTGAGACAACTGATGCCTCAGCTGACCAGATCGAGGACGGCCTATATCAAGCTGTGGAATTATAAAAGCAGCCGCTATTGCCCGGAATGTCTGAAAGAAAGCCCGGTTTGGCGGTTGGAATGGGAAAGCATATATTTTACTGCCTGCCCGACTCACGGATGCCAGTTGGTCGATACATGCGGTGTTTGCGGGGAGCAATTGACCTGGAAGCGCAAGAAACTGATGTCCTGCGATTGTGGTGCACTGTTGAGGGTAGAGCCAATTAATGCCATCGAGCCGGAAATCGCATTGGCGAAATCGATTCGTGAAAAGATATATGGTGAGCGTTGCTCATTGAATTTGGTCAGGTTTCTCAGTTACGAGCAACTTTGTCATTTGGCTCATGTGCTGGGTGTTTACAGCGATCCTGAAGAAGAGCGAGCCTCTCAAAAGGTAATAAACCTGGCAAGCTTGGGGGTAGCGCAAAAATTGACCAAGGCGGCGTCAGAACTCCTCGCCGATTGGCCTGCCGCCTTTTATCAGATGCTCGATAACCTCATGAGCTTGCGTTCGGCCCAAGCCGGCGAAACAAGCTTGGTCAAGCAATACGGTTACTTTTATTCCTATGTGTTTAACAGGATGAAGGCCAAGGAGTTCAGATTTATCCAAGAGGCATTTGAGAGACACATTGTTCGCAGCTGGATATATCCCCTCAATCGGCGAAATCGCCGGATTTCTGTTCAAGGAAGATCAAGTGGAATATGGGTACCTTTGGATTTTGCTGTGCAGCAACTTGGTACGACGCATAACCAGTTGAAACTGCTATTTGATGCGGGGCAAATAAGCGCGAGCGCCCGAACCTTGGAATCGGGAAGAAGAAGCATATGTCTTGACCGCGACGAGTTGCCGGTTATCAAGGAACTGCTGGACGATATGGTTGATCAGCAAATCGCTTGTTCCATTCTCAATATAAAGAAGAGCAGGATGCTGCAACTGTTGAAGGGCAGGCTTGTTGGTGTTTATATGAGTCCCCAGAAAGGGGGTGGGAAATGGGGTGTTTCCCTCAAGTCCCTGCGGGAAATATTGGCGATAGGGAAAGGATTGCCGTCCCCGGAATCTGTCTCTTTGGCGGCAGGTATTCGGATGGACCAGGTACTGCAGTTCTGGCTACAGCACGAGTCCTTGTTTTCGGCGCTGATTCAGGCCGTCAAGAATCGGCAGATTTTACCTGTTGCCGTGTCCCCAGAATTACCCGGCATTCAAGGATGGGTGTTTGATGAAGATCGGCTGAAGCAATGGCGGAACGAACAAATCCAAAGCATAAGAAATGGAGCCATGACAATTACACAGGCCGCCGAAAAGCTAAAGGTAAAACAGGAGGCCATATATCATTTTGTGAAAATGGGAGTGCTCAAGACAAGCAAAATAGGCGACCATCAAGGGGTGGCTTTAATAACCAAAGAGGAGTTGCAGCGATTTACCGAGAATTATGCATTAAGCCGGGAATTTGCTGAATTGATTAATACCTCGGCCTCTCAGGTGACAAGAATGCTTAAAAGGCACGGGATCAAGCCTGTTTGTGGAAAGGAAATCGATGGTTGCACTTTGTATTTGTATCAGCGTGCAATGGCATTGGATAACGCAATAAGAAAGATAAATAGCCAGGAAGCGTAAGGCACGACCACAAATGCAATATCATTTGGCTTGATTCCTATAGTCAGCATCAATCAATTGTGATTAACAAGGGGGATGAATCCTATAGAGAATAGGCTCCAGAGATTTTAAAAATCTCCAAGGAGCTGATGCTAGCTTGGCTAGGCTGGATACCAAGTGATCAGCATTCGTAGGGATTTCCCACTAATTTCGATATAATCAAAAAAGTTTTCATCAATTACGTGAGCCACTGGCTGGAGAGGAACCAGAATTGATGAAAAAGTCCTTAATATATATAAGGTATCGTTTTCACTTATTTTGAGAACCTACAAAATGCCGGGGCCGCCTCCCAAGAGGCGGCCCCGCGCTTGCCGGTAAAAACCCGCAGTTTTCTCCCTGCTCCAAATAACATTTCAAATTCGAAGCGAAATTTAGCTATGTCCACTCCAATGACGTTTTTCCCCTCACGTATTCAGGAGGCCGTTGAGGTCGTTCCTGGAACTTCCCCCATTGTGGGCAATCGCGTGGAATTGCAACTGCTCACCACCCTGACGTGCAACCTGAAATGCACTTACTGCTCGCTAGGTGTGGGCGACATGGTCGGCTCGCAGGGAGAGGTCTCCTACTCTACAGACGCACTGGATGCTTTCATCAAGAAGCATCTTTCCGAGCATGAGGTTTATGTCACCTTTTACGGCGGCGAACCGACCCTGAACCTCGATTTCATCAAGGAGATCATGGCGCGTTACCCCACCTTCCGCTTCCAGCTCCAGACCAACGGCACGCTGCTGGACGGCTTGCCGGGCAGCGTCCTGTCGAATCTCTCCAATATCCTGCTTTCCATCGACGGCGGCGAGGCGATCACCGACGGTTTCCGCGGGCGCGGTGTGTACAAGCAGGTGGTCAAGAACACCCAGGCGGTGCGCGACCGGATGAAGGGCAGCTTCACGGCGCGCGTGACCTGGAGCAGCGAGGAAACCTCGTTCGAGGAGCTGGACGAGCTGGCGAACACCTTCGATTACGTGTATTTCCAGTTCGTCGCCGGAGAAGGCACCTATACCCCCGCCGCGATGGAAAAGAAAAAAGCGGTGATCACGCAACTGGTCGACAAGTTCTTCTCCTCCGGCGACAAGCTGTACCCGATGATCCCGATCATGGGGATCGTGCGCAACAAGGTGCTGCCAACGCGCGCCACCGAGCTGTACCACGGCAAGACCCAATGCCGGGTGTCCACGCATATCCTCAACGTGATGCCGGACGGTAAGATATTCCCCTGCCCCGACATGATGTACGCGCCCGAGATGCTGCAGGGCGACGTGATCGCGAACTGGCTCAAACCCAGCCCGCTGCAGCCGCACCCCGACATGCCGTGCGACCGCTGCGAAGCGCAGCCCTGGTGCCGCGGCAATTGCATGAAGAACCTCTATCTCGCCTACGTGAAAAACGACCAGCGCTACCGCGACAACGTTGTCGACCCGATCTGCGACCTGGTCAGGTTCCTCGGCCGGGAAATAGACCGCCACGACCCGCTTGCCTGGTACGCGAAAGCCCCGCTGGACGTGCGCAAGACCCTGCGCGACTGCGAGGTCTATGAATATGTGGAAATCATGCCCTGATGCGGTGACAATGCGCGTTATCGTCGCGATTCACCCGCAAAACAGATTTATGGAGGTTACCCAAGATGAAATCGAACAAGCTCGCTCTAGCCGTCCTGCTGCTCTGGGTCATCACGATTGCCGTATTCGCCTGGTTCTTCATACGCGGGAACACCACGGCGGGAAGCGACGGAAGAACCGCGATCGTGTTGCAGCCCGCCGAGCGCGACTTCGTCATGACCGAGATGCGCGGGCTGCTGGCCGCGACGCAGGAGATCATGGCGGCCGGCAGCCAGAATGATGCGCAGCGCATCGTCAAGGCGGCGCGCAGTGCGGGCATGGCGGGCGCGGCCGACGTCAATCCGGCGCTGATGGTGAAGCTGCCGGTCGAGTTCAAGAAGCTGGCCATGGGCATGCACGGCGACATGGACGAGATCGCCAAGGCTGGCGAAGCCGGCAAACCGGTGCCGGAACTGCTGAAAATGACCTCCAATGCGCTGGAGAAATGCGTGGCCTGTCATGCCGCGTGGCAGATCAAGGCAGGAAATTAAATGGCTTCGCATCAACTCGATCTTCTGGAAAATGCGCTCGACAGCCTCACTGAAGCATTATGTAAATATGAGGAAGGTGAAAGGGGGGAACACAAAGCATACAAGTTTGCTGTTCTTCATATGGCGCACTTTGTTGAACTGATTTTCAAGTACCACGTTGCAGAAAAGCACCCTCTTCTTATCTACAAAGATCCGTTTTCCCAGAAGCTTGATAGAACGAAGACGATTACGCTATGGGATGCTGTCAATTTCATTAACAACGAATCTGCTGATACTCTTAACAAATCATTTCGAGCTGATCTTGAATGGCTGAAGCGCCTTCGGAATGAGATTGAGCACCACAAGTTTTCAATGGATGTACCGGAAGTCCGAACAACGATCGGGCGACTATTCAGATCGTTGATGGAGTTTATCAATGATTACACAGAGATCGACATTGAGTCCTCTATACCAGAGCGCACCATTGCCACCTTTACTGTTCTATCCGACCAGTATGCGTTTCAACTTTATGAAGCAATCAGAGAAGCTGAAGAAATAGAAGAAGCAAACAGAGCAAATTACAGTTCTGGAGACATGACTGTTGTGCGGTTAGAGTGCCCAAGTTGCGGAAATCCAACGCTTGTTATCAATAACCAATCCTCAACAGGTTTCAAATGCACATTTTGTGGTAACGAGGAAAGTGATGATATTCCAGCTACATGTGATATTTGTGGAGTTGACTCAACCGTAGGTGAGCTTGATTATTGGGAAACTGATGATGATCGGATAGAGTCCCGTTGCTATTACTGTTCAGGCAGGTATCACGCCGATAAAGATGACTAACCTCAGTAAGGGTAGGGCGTAAGTGCGCCACCTCGCGCCTTATGAATTCTTTTTCTTGGCAGTTTTCTTAGTGGCAGGCTTGGCCGCCTTCGTAGCTGTAAGCCAATAAACACAAGGCCTGCAGAGCAGGCCTTGTTATAACGCGCTGTAGCCGCCCGGTAGAGGCGCGGCAAGGGTAAGGGTTAAGCCTTGCTCTTGACCGCTTTCTTGGCCGCCGGCTTTTTTGCCGCCACTTTCTTGGCGGCGACCTTCTTTGCGGCTGGCTTAGCCACCTTTTCGGCAGCAGCTTTTTTAGCCGCAGGTTTAGCCGCCTTAGGTTCGGCCTTGGCTTTGGGTGCTGCTTTTGCCTTGGTCGTCTTGGTTGCTGTTTTGGCTTTGGCGGCGGGCTTCTTCGCCGCCCTGGTTTTTCCTGCCCCGCCCTTCGCGGCCTTGGCGGCGATCAGTTCCAGCGCTTCTTCCAGCGTGATCTCATCCGGCGACACGCCCTTCGGCAGCGTGGCATTGATCTTGCCGTGGCGGGCGTAGGGGCCGTAGCGACCGCTGCAAATTTCGACGCTGGCCTTGTCGTCGGGATGGTCGCCAAGGGTGCGCAACACGGTGTTGCCGTCCCTCGCCTGCGCCAGCAGTTCCACGGCGCGATCCAGCACGATGTCGAAGATGCTGTCGCTGCGCGGGATGGACTTGAATTTGCCGTCGTGGCCGATATAGGGGCCGAAGCGGCCGATGTTGACGATGACTTTCTTGCCGGTTTCCGGGTGTGCGCCGAGCTCGCGCGGCAAGGCCAGCAGCTTGAGCGCGCCGGCCAAATCGGCCTGCTCCAGGGGCATTTCTTTCGGCCATGAAACGCGCTTGGGCTTGATCTTTTCGCCTTTGACCGCTTCGCCGAGTTGCACGTAGTGGCCGTACGGGCCGCGCAGCAGCAACACGGGTTGGTTGGCATCGGGATGTACGCCCAGCTCCACTCTCGCCGAGGCGTCGTCCTGGGATTCGCCGCTTAGGCTGCGTTTGTATTTGCACTCCGGGTAGTTGGTGCAACTGATAAAGCTGCCGTATTTGCTGAGTTTTTTGGCAAGCGGTTTGCCGCATTCCGGGCAGGCCTCATCGAGCAATTCCACCGGGCGGTCGATGCTGGCTTTTTCCTTGATGAGAACGGAAAAGCCTTTCCAGAATCCTTCCATCACGCCGATCCAGTCGCGCTTGCCTGCGGAAACTTCGTCCAGTTCATCTTCGAGGTGGGCGGTAAAATCGTAATCCACGTAGCGGGTGAAATGGTCGGTGAGGAAGCGCGTGACGACGCGCCCGACGTCGGTTGGGACGAAGCGCTTCTTGTCGAGAACGGCGTATTCTCTGGCTTGCAGGGTGGAAATGATGGTGGCGTAAGTGGACGGGCGACCGATGCCGTATTCTTCCAGTGTCTTTACCAGACTGGCTTCGGAAAAGCGCGGCGGCGGCTGGGTGAAGTGCTGTTCGCCATACAGTTTGTCCAGTGCCACGACATCGCCCTCTGCCAGCGGCGGCAGCTTGCCGCCCTCTTCTTCCTCGGCATCGTCCACGTCTTCCATGTACACGCCGATGAAGCCGGGGAACACCAGGGTCTGGCCGGAAGCGCGGAACAGCGTGGTGTCGCCGCCGAGGCGGATGTCCAGGCTGACCGTGTCGAAGCGCGCCGGAGCCATCTGGCACGCGAGGGTGCGCTTCCAGATCATCTCGTAGAGGCGCGCCTGATCGGCGCTCAGGTGGTCGCTCAGGCTGTCCGGCGTGCGCTCGATAGAGGTCGGGCGGATCGCTTCGTGGGATTCCTGCGCGTTTTTGGCTTTACTCTTGTAGGTCGGCTGGGTGGCGGGCAAATACTCACTGGAGAAGTTGCTTTTGATGTAATCGCGAATTTCCTGCACCGCCTCCTTCGCCAGCGTCACCGAGTCGGTACGCATATAAGAGATCAAACCGACCGTCTGGCCGCCGATGTCCACGCCTTCATACAGCGATTGCGCGGTGCGCATGGTGCGGTCGGCGGTCATGCCGAGTTTGCGCACCGCTTCCTGCTGCAGCGTGGAAGTGGTGAACGGT
>JAUYGW010000203.1 GCA_030690245.1 Gallionella sp.
TACGTCAAGCAGCCGCTGCGCGTGTTCGAGCTGGACTTCGAGGCCAATTTGCCGATCGTGCGCGCGGCGGTGAAATACGGCAAACATCTGGTGTTCCCGTCGACTTCGGAAGTGTATGGCATGTGCCATGACGGCGAATTCGATCCGGAAGAATCCGAGCTGATCTGCGGCCCGATCAACATGCCGCGCTGGATCTACTCCTGCTCCAAGCAACTGATGGATCGCGTGATCTGGGGCTATGGCATGCAAGATAACCTGAATTTCACGCTGTTCCGCCCATTCAACTGGATCGGCGCCGGGCTGGATTCGATCCATACGCCGAAGGAAGGCAGCTCGCGGGTGGTGACGCAATTCCTCGGACACATCGTGCGCGGCGAGAACATCAGCCTGGTGGACGGTGGGCATCAGAAACGCGCGTTCACTTATGTCGACGACGGCATCGCCGCATTGATGAAGATCATCGCCAACAAGGACGGCATCGCTACCGGCAAGATCTACAACATCGGCAACCCGACCAATAATTTTGCGATTCGCGACCTCGCCGACATGATGCTCAAGCTGGCCAAGGAATATCCGGAATACAGCGAATTGGCGCAGAAGGTGAAAATCATCGAGACGACTTCCGCTGCGTATTACGGCAAGGGCTATCAGGACGTGCAGAACCGCGTGCCGAAGATCACCAACACCTGCGAGGAACTGGACTGGAAGCCGACCGTCAACATGGCCGACACGTTGCGCAACATATTCGATGCGTATCGCGGCCAGGTGGCGGAAGCGCGCGGCTTGGTAGATTAGAAAAGCAGGATCGGGGATTGAGGATCGAGGAGCGAGGGAAAACCGCTGCTCTGTTGTTGGCTCAATCCTCGCTCCTCAATCCTCAATCCTCAATCCTCAATCCTCAATCCTCAATCCTCAATCCTCAATCCTGAATGAACCTCGCCCTCAAAATCGACGTAGACACCTATCGCGGCACGCGCGAAGGCGTGCCGCGTCTGGTTGAAACCCTGCAACGCCACAACGCACAGGCCACCTTCTTCTTCTCGCTCG
>JAUYGW010000210.1 GCA_030690245.1 Gallionella sp.
TCGACGTGCTGGTCGGCATCAACCTGCTGCGCGAGGGGCTGGACATCCCCGAGGTGTCGCTGGTGGCAATCCTCGATGCCGACAAGGAAGGTTTCCTGCGTTCCGAGCGCTCGCTGATTCAGACCATCGGCCGCGCCGCGCGCCATCTCAACGGCAAGGCGATCCTGTATGCCGACCGGATCACCGATTCGATGCGCCGCGCGATCGAGGAAACCGACCGCCGCCGCATCAAGCAGGTGGCGCACAACTTCGCGCACGGCATCACCCCGATAGGCGTGCAGAAGCGCATCAAGGACATCATCGAAGGCATGTACGAGCCGGATGAAGCGCGCAGCCAGCTCAAGGCCGCGCAGGCTCAGGCGAAGTATCTGGCGATGAGCGCAAAGGAAGTGTCGAAGGAAATCGCCCGGCTGGAAAAAGACATGCTGCAAGCCGCGAAGAATCTGGAGTTTGAGCGCGCCGCCGAACTGCGCGACCAGTTGAAAAAGCTGCGCGAGAGCGTGTTTTTATCGACGTTGTAGGGCTGAGATTAAGGCACAAAAGCATCGCCACGGGCTGCGCTTCCGCCCTCCGCTCGGGTATAATGCGCGCCCTTGTGATTACCCGATAGGAAGATGTCATGCCTATTTATGCTTACGGTTGTTCCAGTTGCGGCCTGCAAAAAGACGTGCTGCAGAAAATGAGCGATGCGCCGCTCACCACTTGCCCGGAATGCGGCAAGGAGACTTTCGTCAAACAATTGACCGCCGCCGGTTTTCAGTTGAAGGGCAGCGGCTATTACGCCACCGATTTCAAGAATCCGCCCAAGCCCGAACCCGCCAGCTCGGGCTGCTGTGGCGGCGGCTCCTGTTCGACGGCAAGCTGATCATCGATGAAAAAATACCTCATCACCGGCCTGCTGGTCAGGGTTCCGCTCGGTATTACCATCTGGGTGCTGAATCTGACCATAGGCACGATGGATCAGACGCTGTTGCTGCTTCCTGAACAGTGGCATCCCGACAAGATATTGGGTATTCACATTCCCGGTTGGGGCATCATCCTGACGTTCCTTGTCGTGCTGGTGACCGGCTTGCTGATCCGCAACGTGTTCGGCCAGCAACTGTGGATATATTCGGAAAAAGTGATGCTGCATGTGCCGTTCGTCGGCAGCATCTACAAAGGCGTCAAGCAGGTCAGCGATACCCTGCTTTCCGGCAGCGGCAATTCGTTCCGCAAGGTGCTGCTGGTGCGCTATCCCCATCCGCAAGCCTGGTCGCTGGCGTTTCAGACCAGCGTGCCGGGCGAGGTGATCGATCAGCTCGATGAGGCCTATGTCGCGGTGTTCATACCCACGACGCCGAGCCCGGTGAATGGCTTTTATTTTTTCGTGCGCAAGGCCGATACCATCGAGCTGGACATGTCGGTGGACGTGGCATTGCGCTCCATCGTTTCGATGGGGGTGGTGGCAAATTCCGAAACCGGGAAGTATCGCGCCATCCCCCGCGATTCCATACCAGACTAATCTTTTTTCAGAAATCGAACCATGCGAACTCATTATTGCGGAACACTCAACATCGATCAACTCGACCAAACCGTCAGCCTGTGCGGCTGGGCGCATCGCCGCCGCGACCACGGCGGGGTGATCTTCATCGACCTGCGCGACCGTGAGGGGATGGCGCAAATCGTCTGTGATCCGGATAACGCCGAGATGTTCAAGATTGCCGAGTCGGTGCGCAATGAATTCGTGCTGCGCATCACCGGCAAGGTGCGCCGCCGCCCTGAAGGCGCGACCAATATCAACATCACCAGCGGCGAGATCGAGATTCTGTGCCAGGAGATCGAGGTGCTGAACGCGTCGGTCACGCCGCCGTTCCAGCTGGACGACGAAAACCTCTCCGAGAACGTGCGCCTGGCCCATCGCGTGATCGACCTGCGCCGCCCGCAGATGCAGAAGAACCTGATGCTGCGCTACAAGGTGGCGATGGCGTTCCGCCGCTTCCTCGACAGCCGCGGCTTCATCGACATCGAGACGCCGATGCTGACCAAGTCCACGCCGGAAGGCGCGCGCGACTATCTGGTGCCGTCGCGCGTGCATCCGGGCGAGTTTTTCGCGCTGCCGCAATCGCCGCAGCTGTTCAAGCAGCTGCTGATGGTGGCGGGCTTCGACCGCTATTACCAGATCACCAAATGCTTCCGCGACGAGGATTTGCGCGCCGACCGCCAGCCTGAATTCACCCAGGTGGATATCGAGACTTCGTTCCTGAACGAGACGCAGATCACCGCGCTGATGGAAGAATTGATCCGCACGGTATTCAAGGAATCGCTGGATGTGGATCTGCCCAACCCGTTTCCGCGCATGACCCATGCGGAGGCGATGGCGCGCTTCGGTTCGGACAAGCCGGACTTGCGCGTGATGCTGGAGCTGACCGAAGTCACCGACGCGGTGAAGGATGTCGCGTTCAAGGTGTTCTCCGGCGTGGCCAATTCCGAAAACGGCCGCGTGGCGGCGTTGCGCGTACCGGGCGGCGCGGCCTTTTCGCGCGGCGAAATCGACGAATACACCAAGTTTGTCGGCATCTACGGCGCGAAGGGACTGGCTTACATCAAGGTCAACGACATTGCGCAACTCAACGACACCGGCCTGCAATCGCCGATCGTGAAGAACCTTCACGAAGCCGCATTGAAGACCATTGTCGAACGCACCGGCGCACAGAACGGCGACATCATCTTCTTCGGCGCGGACAAGGAGAAGATCGTCAACGATGCGATCGGTGCGTTGCGCACCAAGATCGGCCACGAAAAGGGCGCCGCGATGGGCTTCCTGAGCGCTGAGCCATGGAAACCGCTGTGGGTGGTGGATTTCCCGATGTTCGAATACGACGAGGAAGCCAAGCGCTGGACGGCTTGCCATCATCCGTTCACCGCGCCCAAGGACGAACACCTCGCGCTGCTGGAAAGCGATCCGGGCAAGTGTCTGGCCAAGGCTTACGACCTGGCCCTGAACGGCTCGGAACTCGGCGGCGGTTCGGTGCGTATCCATCAGGAAGCGGTGCAATCGCAGGTGTTCCGCGCGCTCAACATCGGCGCGGAAGAA
>JAUYGW010000218.1 GCA_030690245.1 Gallionella sp.
CCGAGTGCCGCGCCCTTGGCGAGCAGCGCTTCGACGATGGGAATGATGCCGGCGGCGTTGGTGTACATCGGCACGCCGATCAGCACGGAAACCGGCACGGCCCACCAGGCTTCCTTGCCCATGAAGCTGGCCATGAAGTCCTGCGGCACATAACCGTGGATGCCCGCACCGATGGCGATGCCGACCAGCACATAAAGCCATACCTTGCCGACGATTTCGCGCACCGAGGCAAATCCGGCATGGATGCGATCCGTAAGGGTGAGTGTGTCGCCCTCTGCGGTGACGCTGATGTGCGGCATGTTGCGCACCCAGTCTTCCAGATGCGCTTCCATTTTCAAACGGCCAATGATGTAACCGGCGAAGATGGCAATGGTCAGCCCCAGCACCAGATACAGCACGGCGATCTTCCAGCCGAACAGGGCAAACAGCAGGACCAGCGCGATCTCGTTCACCATCGGCGCAGAAATCAGAAAGGAGAACGTCACACCCAGCGGCACGCCCGCCTGCACGAAACCGATGAACAGCGGCACGGCGGAACAGGAGCAGAACGGCGTGACGATGCCGAGCAGCGCAGCCAGCACGTTGCCGATGCCCTCGTGCCGCCCGGAGAGCAGCGCGCGCGTACGTTCCGGCGTGAAATAGGAGTTCACCATTCCCATCACCATCACCACACCCGCCAGCAGCAGCAACACCTTGGGCGTGTCATACAGGAAGAATTGCAGTGCATCGTACAAATGGCTGCCGCGCTCGACCGGCAACGCATCCACCAGAATGTGCGAGAGCGGTTCCAGCGTTTTGTAGATGCCGAACCAGAGCGCTGCGGCAATCAGCAGAAAGGCGCGAGGTTGGCGGATCAAAAAAGTTTTCATGTTGTTTGCTTGTAATCTCTTGGGCTATTGCCTGGTCGGCTTGCAGACATCCGGATTCCCGCCGCAGCAGTTCTCGGTCAGATACGCCACCATCCCGTTCATCACCGTGAAATTCGCGGCGTAATAAACAAAGCGCCCGTCCTGCCTGCTGTCCAGCAGCCCGGCATGGCTGAGCGTCTTGAAATGAAACGACATGGTCGCCGGAGACACTTTCAGCTTCTCGGCCACCTGCCCCGCCGCCATGCCTTCCGGCCCGCGCGCCACCAGCAGGCGATAAATCGCCAGACGCGTGGGTTGCGCCAGTGCCGCCAATGCCTTCACCACCTGAGCCGGTTTCATCATGTTACGTTTCCATTGTTAAACAATTATTAAAACGTCAGAAGCGATTAAAACAAAAATTTCTGGCGGATGCAACACCACTTTTCCCCGGCGAGCGCTCCGTAATCAATCTGCAACATCGCCTTAATCCGGCTGCAACATTCGGCAACTATCCTGCCACGCATCCCATCCACAGGACAACTCGATGAAAACGCTTCAGGACATATTGAACCAACGCAACCTTTCCGCGCTGTTCCAGCCGATCATGGACATTTCCGGCGGCACGTTTATCGGCTTCGAGGGGCTGATCCGCGGCCCGGCCGACAGCCCGCTGCATTCGCCGATCAACCTGTTCGCGGCCGCCAAACAGCAGGGGCTTTCCCTGGAAATCGAAATGCTGTGCCGGCAGATTGTGCTGGAGTCTTTTTTCACACAAGATCTGCCTGGTAAATTATTCCTGAATGTCAGCCCGGAAGCGTTGACCCACCCCAGCTTCAAAGACGGGCAAACGCTGTCCTATCTTGAAACTCTCGGCATCGACCCGCAACGGGTCATCATCGAGATCACCGAGAACCAGCCCACCTTCGATTTCAAAGGGATGCGCAACGCGCTGCTGCACTACCGCAACATGGGATTCCAGATTGCGATAGATGATCTGGGCGAAGGCTTTTCGAGCTTGCGGCTGTGGTCGGAATTGCGCCCCGAATTTGTAAAGATAGACATGCATTTCGTGCAGGGCGTCAACGCCGACCCGCTCAAGCAGCAGTTCATCAGGTCGATCCAGAGCATCGCGTTGAGCTCCGGCACGCAAGTGATCGCCGAAGGGATCGAGACGGCTGCCGAATTCAGGGTGATACGGGATATCGGTATCGCTTGCGGGCAGGGCTATTTTATAGCCCGGCCCAATCCTGTCCCGCCGCTGAATCCGCCCGCCGAAGTCGGCTGCCTGATCAACGCGCACTGCGCTGTCGAACAGCCCTATGGCAGCAAACGCAGCATCACGGTGGAAACGCTGTTGCGTTATGTGGAACCGTGCCAGCCATGCACCGAAATCGAAAAAATATTCGACTGTTTTTCTACCAATAAAGACTTGCGCGCCATCCCCGTCGTCAAGCATAGGCGCCCCGTCGGATTGATCAACCGGCATGAACTCGTGGACAGCTTCGCAAAGCCTTTCCGCCGTGAACTGCTCGGCAAAAAACCTTGCGAGAGCATGATGAATACGGAACCCTTGCTGGTGGAGAAATCCACCCCCATCCACGAATTGAGCAGCTTCTTGAGCGAATCCGGAATCAGGCATTTTACCGACGGTTTTATCATCACCGAGCAAGGCCGCTACCTCGGGCTTGGCACCGGACAAGACCTGTTACGCGAAATTACCAATGCGCAGATCGAAACCGCACGCTACGCCAATCCATTGACCCTGCTGCCCGGCAATGTCCCGATCAACGAGCACATCGACTTTTTGCTGCAATCCGACAAATCGTTCGCCGTCTGTTATGGCGACCTGGACAACTTCAAACCCTTCAACGATATATATGGCTACCGCAAGGGCGATGAGATGATCCAGTTCACCGGCAAGCTGCTCAACAATGTCTGCGACCCTCAACGCGATTTTATCGGGCATATTGGCGGCGACGATTTTATCCTGGTCATGCAAAGCGCGGATTGGGAAAAACGCTGTAACCAGGCCCTGGATTCCTTCGCGCAAACATCCCTGGTGTTGTTTGAAGCGAGGCATCGTTCTAGCGGCGGCTACTCAAGCGAAGACCGCCAGGGCCGCATCGTCCATCACCCGCTGCCTACGCTCTCGATTGGCGTCATCTGGGCTACCGCAGAATTATTCCACTCGCACCATGAAATAGCCGAAGCAGCCACGGCTGCCAAAAAAATGGCCAAGAAAAAACCGGGCAACAGCCTGTTCATCGAGCGGCGCGAATTAGCGCAGCCCGAAATGGCTAACAACTATCATGGATAAGCGCTCTCCGGGTTTGCCGGTCAGCGTGTTCCGGGGTATCCGCCTCGCCCTGCACCTCTTTTATGCGGCGCTGCTGGCAATTTTTTACCCGCACCTGAATCAAATGAAACGGCGCCGCATCCTCAAAACATGGAGCAGGCAACTACTGGGCATCCTCAACATCGGCATCCGCACCGAGGGGGAATGGTCCGTGCGCGGCGAAGGCGGCTGCCTGGTCGTCGCCAACCATGTCTCGTGGCTGGACATCTTTGTGCTGAACACCATCTATCCATCGCGCTTTATCGCCAAGGCGGAAGTGCGCAACTGGCCGATCATCGGCTGGCTATGCAAACGCGGCAACACCATCTTCATCGAACGCGCCATGCGCCAGGATGCCGCATCGATTAACCAACGCGTCAGCCTCCTGCTTGAACAGGGCGTTTGTATCGGGTTGTTTCCGGAGGGCACCACGACAGACGGCAAACAGGCCGGGCATTTCCACTCGGCGCTCATCCAGCCCGCGATCGATGCCGGTGCGATGCTTTGCCCGATTGCGCTGCGCTATCAGGATGAGAACGGAAAACAAAGCAGCGCCGCCACCTTCACTGGCGACATGACGCTATTCCAGTCCATCTGGCGCATCCTGCGCAGCCCGCGTTTCGATGCCTTGCTGGTGTTCACCCCCGCGCTGGCGACCGCCGGCGAGAACCGCAGGGTGCTGGCGCGCGCCGCGCAAGAGGCCATTTCGCAAGGGCTGCAAAATATTGCCGGGATGCGGCAAGCGCCGGAACAGGAGACAACATCCGCCGTTTCCCAATCGCTACTCTCGACGCAATCCGCTTATGCACCGCTCCTCCTTCCGTTTCCGAACCACCTGCCCAAGTAGCAATCACATGCGAACGGACGGGCGCGCATGCATCCTGAATGATGCATCTCAGGCCATCATTATGGCGCCCCCAAGATGACACAAGTCCGGTCGATATTCCTTTCCGACATCCATCTCGGAACCAGGGCATGCCAGGCCAACCGTTTACTTGAATTTCTGAAAGAATACTCGGCCGAGAATATTTTTCTGCTCGGTGACATCGTTGACTTATGGGCGATGAGCAGGGGGGGAGTTCACTGGACACCGGCCCAGAATACGGTTGTGCAAAAACTGCTGCGGCGTGCGCGCCACGGCGACAAGATTTTCTTCATTCCAGGCAACCATGATGAGGCCATACGTGAATATGTTGGCACATCGTTTGGTGATGTGGTTGTTGCACACGAAATTATCCATACCGCCGCTGACGGGCGCCGCTACCTGTTATTGCATGGCGATGAATTCGACCAGGTAACGCGTCATCACAAGTGGGTAGCCATCCTTGGCGACAAGTCTTACAACATGCTGGTGAGCCTGAATATTTATCTATCCTGGCTGCGCAGGACTTTCCGGCGTCCCGGATACTGGTCGCTTGCCGGCTATGCCAAGCGCAAGATAAAAACCGCCATCAATTTCATCTTCAGCTTTGAAGACTCGGTCATCCATCATGTGCGGGGACGCAAGCTGGATGGCGCGATTTGCGGCCATATCCACTGGCCGATGATAAAGGAAGTCGGCGGACTTTCGTATTTGAACTGCGGCGACTGGGTGGATAGCTGCACCGCAATTGTCGAGCATTTCGACGGGCGCATGGAGCTTGTCACATGGAATGCCAGCCCGAATCCGGCAGTGCAACCAGGTTAGTGAAAAGTGGTGGAAAGCCCGCATAAAGGCAAAACCGGCCTCAAACGTTTATTGAATGCATTTCGTTATTCCTGCTCCGGCATCAAGGAAGCGTACCGGAATGAGGATGCCTTCCGCCAGGAGACGTTGTTGGCGGCTATTCTGCTGCCGCTGGCGTTCTGGCTTGATGCAACAGCGGTCGGCCGCGCCCTGATGATAGGCAGCGTGTTGCTGCTGCTCATCGTCGAGTTGCTGAATTCGGCCATAGAAGCCACAGTTGACCGCATCTCGCTGGACGACCACAGGCTTGCCAAGCGCGCCAAGGACATCGGCAGCGCTGCGGTGCTCATCACCATTGTCAATCTGATGCTGGTCTGGCTGCTGGTTCTGCTCGGCTGACATGAAAAAATCCACATTTCATCCCAACTGCTGCGTTGCGGAAAAAATTTCTTGCTTGCATATAACCCATATGCGGCGCGGCGAAATTTTTTCCGCGTCTTGCATTTGGGCGAACTCTGGATTTTTTGAAGCGATTTCAATCCATCAACACTACCGGTGCCCAAGATGAGAATCCTGTTCATATCCGACGTATATTTCCCGCGCATCAACGGCGTTTCAACTTCCATCGAAACCTTCCGGCACGAACTCCGCGAACTCGGCCATACGGTGCACCTGATCGCGCCGGATTATCCCGGCTCCAGCTCCGATGAAAGCGATATCACACGTGTGCCTTCCCGCCAACTGCCCTTCGACCCGGAAGACCGGCTGATGAAATTCAGCTGGGTGATGGAGCACCTCGAAAAACTGCACAACGAACATTACGACATCATCCACATCCAGACACCGTTCGTGGCGCACTACCTCGGCATCAAACTATCCCGTTTGCTGGATATTCCCTGTATAGAAACTTATCACACATTCTTCGAGGAATATCTTCACCACTACATCCCGTTTGTGCCCAAAGCAATAATGGGGTCAGTGGCAAGGAGGTTCTCCCGCCATCAAGGTAATAGCCTGGATGGCATGGTAGTTCCCTCACGGCCCATGATGGAGGTGTTACGTGGCTATGGCGTGACGGCCCATGCGGAAGTCATCCCGACCGGACTCGAACCGGAAAGTTTCGTGCCGGGCAATGGCGATGATTTCCGCAGGAAATACGGCATTGCGCAGGATCGCCCAATGCTGCTTTTTGTCGGGCGCGTGGCGCACGAAAAGAATATCGGGTTCCTGCTGCGGGTAGTTGACCGTGTCAGAAAGGATATTCCCGAAGTACTGCTGCTGATCGCAGGCGCGGGGCCGGCGCGTGAAGGGCTGGAGCACGACGCCGGCAAGCTTGGACTGGCGGAGAATGTCATGTTTATCGGCTACCTTGATCGCCACACCGAACTCAATAGCTGCTATCGATCGGCAGATATTTTCGTATTTTCATCGAGGACGGAAACTCAGGGGCTGGTTCTGCTGGAAGCGATGGCGCAAGGCGTGCCGGTAGTGTCCATCGCCGAAATGGGCACCCGCGACGTGCTGCGCGAAGGCGCCGGCGTCTGGATTGCCGAAGAAGAACCGGAAGATTTCTCCGGCAAGGTCATCATGATGCTGGGAGATGCCGGTGTCAGGACGCGCCTTGGCGAAGCCGGGCGGGAGTATGCACAAGGATGGTCGGCCGGCAAACAGGCAGAGCGCATGCTGGATTTTTACCAGTCCGTCATTAAGCTTCACTGATATCGAAATCAAACAAAAGTTTCGCGGCGCACTTATGGGCTTCGACGAGGCCGGACGGTTGCTTGCAGTTTTTTGGTGGGCCGATCTGCCGGGAACAATCGATATGATTGGCTTACCACTCCCCGCCGTAAATGATTTTTTTCCTGGCATGCTTTCTCACAAATTTTCGCTGTACTTTGAGCAACAGCCTCTTTAAATACCTCTTGATAATTTTCACTTTGATTATCCTTTATCGTTGCGCGGCAACCCCTGCTTAAATTGCGCGCCCAGGAGAAATCTGCCCGAGGTCACACACCCAAACCTTTCCCGCTTTCCATACCGAATGAGGCCGCAATTCCCTGTGGGTGGTTATCCCTGTAAACCCGCTTGCAGCACTTCGCGCTCGATCTTTTCCACGCTGACGTGGCGCGCACTGCGTCCCTTTATCATGTAAACCATGTATTCAGCCATATTCTGCGCATGGTCGCCCATGCGCTCGACCGATTTGGCGATGAACACCATCTCCAGTGCGCTCGATATGGTGCGGGGGTCTTCCATCATCAATGTGACGAGGTAGCGCAGAATGATGCGAAACTCATTGTCTACCAACTCATCCTGGCGTATCACATGCGTGACGCCGGATATATCCAGACGGGAAAACGAATCCAGCGATTGATGCAGCATATCGAGCACCAGATTGGCGGCATGCCGAATTTCGGTATAGCGCGGCGAACAAAAGCGCTCCTGATGTGACAACCGTTTGCCCATCCGCGCGATTTTTTTCGCCTCGTCGCCAATGCGTTCCATGTCTGTGATGGTTTTGATCACCGTCATCACCATGCGCAGGTCGTTCGCTGCCGGTTGGCGGCAAGCAATGATCTGGACGCACTTTTCGTCAATAGCGACCTCCATGCCGTTCACGCGGTGATCGTCTTCAATGACGCGTTCCATCAAGGCGACATCATTGTTTTTCAGCGCTTCCATGGCCAGCCGTATTTGGCTCTCCACCAGGCGGCCCATCAGCATCACTTGTTCACGCACCTCATCGAGTTCGGCATCAAACTGTGCCAACGTATGTTTCCTATTGCTCATCCGATTCTCTCCCGGCACAGATTGATTTAGCGTTTCATGCTACTCACCAATCATGACGAAATCGTTACACATCAACGCGGGATGCCAGCTGATGATCAAGAGCCACAATATTCAAAAAACGTGCAAGAATCGAAACGCTCTCAGCACGGACTTTCTTCCGTTGGAGCATGAAGCACCACTTTCGACAGCTTATGCGCTATTCCTCGCCCGGTTTCCGTGCCAGCCACCCCAATAACGATTTCACAAACATTTCATATTCCCGTCATCCCGCAGCAACAAGGGTTCAGTAACCTGCACGCATCTTCAACCAACCAGGGAGATGCAATGCTGATACTCGATCGACAAACCCGGCCAGCGGGCCAACGCCGCCTGACAACCAGCCTGGCGCACAGCGAAGCTGAGATACTGGAGGCGCAACGCCTGCGCTACAAGGTGTTCGCCGAAGAAATGGGCGCAAGCCTGCCCAGCGCAAGCGAAGGAATCGACCGCGATATTTTCGACAAATACTGCAAACATTTACTGGTGCGCGAAAGCGGCGGAAACAAAGTGGTGGGCACCTACCGCATACTCTCGCCCGATCAGGCGCAAAAAATCGGCGGCTATTATTCGCAGACCGAATTCGATCTGACCCGATTACTGCATCTCAGCAAGCGCATGGTGGAAGTGGGACGTTCCTGCGTGCATTGGGATTATCGCGACGGTGCGACCATCAGCCAGCTGTGGGGCGGCCTCGCACAATACATGCAGCAAAACGGCCACGAATATCTGATCGGATGCGCCAGCATCGGCATCGCGGACGGCGGCCATGTCGCGGCCAGCATCTACCGCAAACTGCACCGCATCTATGCCGCCCCCATCGAATACAGCGTCTTCCCCCGCAACCCGCTGCCTCTGCACGCGCTGAACCAGCACCTCGATGCGCCAATTCCGCCGCTGATCAAGGGCTATCTGCGTCTTGGGGCTTATATCTGCGGCGAACCGGCATGGGATGCGGAATTCAATACCGCCGATCTGTTCATTCTGCTGCCGATGTCGCGCCTGAGCGAGCGCTATGCGAAACACTTCCTCAAAACATCAGAACATTTTCTCAAAATGCAGTCCGGCAAGCCGTATCTGAACGTATAGCGATCTTTAATCGAACCTATAAAAGGAGCACATGATGGAATTTGTATGGACAAAACAGTTGAGCACCGGAAATGCAGTTATCGACTCCGATCACAAAAATTTGATAGCCCTGGTTAATGGCATAGAACGCGCAATCAGGGCAAAGAACCACTCAGTCATATCGCAAGCATTCGAATTGCTGGAAGGCTGGTTATGCGTTCACTTTGCAAATGAGGAAAGAATTGCGCGGGTGGTCAATCTCGATTTTTCCAAATGCAAACAGGCGCAACAATATTCGCTGAAAGAGCTTCAGTATTTTAGAGACGAGCTGGTGAACAAAAAAGGCGTTTGGTGTGACGACGCGATAAAGCATTACTCTCATTGTTTAAGGCGCTGGATGACCGAACACATCATCAAAGTCGATATGCCGATGAAGCCGATGCTGCAAGCACTTGATTACCTATTCTGGCCGGGCCGCAGGGAGGGCGAAGCCAACTACACCGCCGGGCGCACCGCAAGCTTTTACCTGCATCATTTCGATGTGCCGACGCCATGCGCCGCATGATAAGCCTTCTGGCGCCTGCCTTCCGCAATGGCCGTGGCATGAAAGGTCTGGCATGGTCCCGGCAATTGAGTATCGGCAACGTGGTTATCGACGCCGAGCACAGGAACCTGATACGCATCGTCAACGATGCAATCCGCGCGGTCAAATCGAGGGACTGCCTTACGCTGCTGGAGGAGTTGAAGCATCTCGAAAACTGGCTGCACACCCATGGCACGCACGAAGAAACCATTGCGGAATCGGTCAACTTTCCCATCGCCCTGCTCAAGTCCGCACAGCAATATTCGCAGAATACGCTCCGGCATTTGAAGGACGAAATGGAAGGCCAGTACGGCATGTGGTCAGACGACACGGCAGCATATCTTTCCCACTTGCTGAGGACATGGGTCATCGGGCATATCACCGCCGTGGATATGCCGATGAAGTCCCTGCTGCAAACCTGCGACTATCACTTCTGGCCCAGCTACACAGCGGAAGAAACCTATGGCCCTGTGCCTGCAACCTCGGACGCATATAAATCCCGGTACGGATCTGGTTGTAATTGCAATAGTGTTTCATCTGCCGTCAAGTAACCTGCCCCCCAATTTCCCAGCCAAAGCGGGGCAATCGCCACGCAAGCTCCATGTTGACCCGCCGCCAATGCCATGCGAAAACAGGCGCCACATAAAACATATTCCCGGATTCATCCCAGATAGCTATTGGGGCATTGCAAAATCAATGGGTTATCGGGTTTTAACCCGACATGTCGGGCTGAAGCCCGACACTCAAATGGATTATCTGGATTCATCTTTCTGTCACAAATTATCCATATATTAGCCATTCCGTAATCAGTGATTGAAAGTTGGAGATGAGCGCAAAAATTTTGATAGTCGAAGATGAACCGGCGATCCAGGAGCTGCTGGCATTTAATGTAGTGCAGGCCGGTTTTCGCGCATTGCGCGCGGAAGACGCGGAAAGCGCCTGGCTGCAAATCAAACAGGACTTGCCGGATTTGATCCTGCTCGACTGGATGTTGCCCAACACCAGCGGCCCGTTGCTTGCCAGGCAATTTCGCAGCGACGCAAGAACCAGCAACATTCCCATCATCATGCTGACGGCGCGCGGGGAAGAACACGACAAAATACTGGGGCTCGAATCGGGCGCGGACGACTACATCACCAAGCCGTTTTCGCCCCGCGAACTGATGGCGCGGATACGCGCCATGCTGCGCCGCCATACCCCCGCGATACCGGATGAAACCATAGCCATGGGCGGTTTGGAACTATCTCCCGTATCGCACCGGGTCAGGGCAAACGATATCAATATTGAATTGGGGCCCACTGAATTCCGGTTGTTGTACTTTTTCATGAGCCATGCCGAACGGGTATACAGCCGCTCCCAATTGCTCAACCATGTGTGGGGCACGCAAGCCTTTATCGAGGAGCGTACCGTGGATGTGCATATACGCCGGCTCAGGAAAGCGCTGGAAGCCGCCGGCAAGGATCATTTGATCCAGACCGTGCGCGGCAGCGGTTACCGCTTTTCGGTGTAAGCACAGAACCGGTTATCCTTGAACCCAAATAGTTCATTAGAAAAACACGTCATTCCGGCGAAGGCCGGAATCCAGATGGTCAACTATATTCCCGCGTTAGCGGGGCAATACCTTGGTTTTGTCCGCTCCGCGGAGTGATTGTTATTGCTGGATACCGGCCTTCGCCGGCATGACGGTCTAATGGATTATCTGGGTTGAAACCTCAGTTGAACCACGAAGAACACGGAGATCACGAAGAATTTTCATGGGGTTGATTGTTTTTCGCCAGCCAACCAAAAGGAGGCTGGCATCGCTGGAGTAACAGCTTGTTTTTCTTCGTGCCCTTCGTTAACCAGCCACTTGGTGACCGTTCTTTGGTCGCCTAGTGGAATGGCTAGTAGTTCTATCAGTTCTTCGTGGTGAACTGATTTTTTGAGGGTTATACCAGGCTGCTTCCATGCCGCCCCATCGCGCTGCAATCAAACCACCTCCCCTAAGCATTTCCTTGTAACAAAACCTTCACCAATCCTTAACCGGCTTTTCACATCCCCCCTCTAATCTGCACGGGTCGCGCTAGGGCGGCTTATTCAAAATTACTGGGAGACTTGATCATGCAACAAGCATTTACGAAGCAAAAGAAACTTATCGTCATCGCACTGGCAGCCACAGCCTTCTCGGCGCCCGCACTGGCTGAAACCGCCAATGTGAGCTTTTACGGTAGGGCCGACTTGTCGTACGACTTCGTCAACAATGGCACTTCCGCCGCCGGCGTCGCTGGCGCAAGCAAGACCAACGTATCGAGCAACGTTTCGCGCATTGGCCTCAAGGGCGCGGAAGGGTTGGACGATGGCCTGTCGGTGATCTGGCAGATCGAGCAGCAAATCAACATTGACAACACCACCGAAGCGGGCGGCACCGGCACCTTTGCCACGCGCAATTCCTTCGTCGGGCTGAAGCACGACACCGCAGGCACCGTGCTGCTGGGTCGCCACGACACTCCCTACAAACTGGCGACACGCAAGCTGGACCCGTTCGGCGACAGCGTCGCGGATAACCGCGCGCTGATGGGAGGCGTGACCAGCCCCACAACCGTCGATTCCGCCAGCACCGCCTTCGATGGCCGCTCGACCAACACCATCCACTACAGCACGCCCAAATTGAGCGGCTTCACCGGCAAGATCGCCTACGCCAACCTGAGAGAGACCAACACCACGGCCGCTGCCGCCAAGAACAGCCTCCTGAGCCTGGCCGCCATGTACGACGCCAAGCCTTTCTTCGCTTCGCTGGGCTATGAAGAACACAAGCTCGATGCGACTCGCGTCGGCGGCAAGGAATCGGCCTGGAAGCTGGGCGTGGGCTACACGATGATGGATGCGTTCACCCTGGCTTTCGTCTATGAAAATACCAGCGATAACCTGTGTACCGCCGTGGTGGCCGGCGGCTGCGCCGCAATCGGCGCCGACCGCTTTGGCCATAATGCCTACTACCTGTCCGGCAATTACAAGATGGGCATGAATGCCGTCAAGTTTGCCTACGGCAAGGCCGGCCAACTGGCCTCAAATGCCAACACTGGCGCGAACCAGTTCAGCCTGGGCTATGACCACGGCCTGAGCAAGCGCACCAAGCTGTACGCGATCTATTCGCGCATCAGCAACGAGATCGGCAGCGACTACGGTTTCAGCCAGAGCACTTCGGCAGCAAGCTCTGTCAACGGCATCGGCGCCTCCCCATCGGTGGTTTCCCTCGGCGTTAGGCACACTTTCTAGTCCGGCCCTGCCGATATGAAAAAAATGGATCAACATGCATTTCGCAACAAGGTGCTGTTGATCCAGGCAGTGTTTTTTAAGCAACAAAACCAAATGGAGACAACATGAACAGCAAATTAAAGCAACTCATCATCGGCATCACCACAGCCGGCGCTCTGGCCTGTGCGGGCGCGAGCCATGCAGCCGCCAATATCACCGGAGCGGGCGCAACCTTTCCCTACCCGATCTATGCCAAATGGGCGGAAGCCTATAAGGCCAAAAGCGGCGTAAGCATGAATTACCAGTCCATCGGCTCAGGCGGCGGCATCAAGCAGATCACCGCCAAGACCGTTAATTTCGGCGCGTCCGACATGCCGCTGACGCCGGGAAAACTGGAAAAAAATGGCCTGATGCAGTTTCCGACCGTGATCGGCGGCGTGGTTCCGGTCGTAAACATCGATGGTGTCGCGGCCAACAAGATGAAGCTGGACGGTGAGACCCTCGCCAACATCTACCTGGGCAAAATCACCAAGTGGAACGACCCCGCGCTGGTGGCCCTGAACAAGGACCTCAAGCTGCCTGCCGACAATATCACCGTGGTGCACCGCTCGGACGGCTCCGGCACCACCTTCATCTTCACCAACTATTTGTCCAAGGCCAGTCCGGAGTGGAAATCCACCGTGGGTGAAAGCACGGCGGTTTCCTGGAAAGCAGGGATCGGCGGAAAAGGCAACGAAGGTGTGGCCGCCAACGTGCAACGCATGAAGAACACTATCGGCTACGTGGAATACGCCTACGCGCTGCAAAACAAGATGGCCTCCGTGCAGATGAAGAACCGCGACGGCCAGTTCGTCGTACCCGGCGAAACCTCCTTCAAAGCCGCCGCAGCGAACGCGCAATGGGACAAGGCGCCGGGTTTCTACGAAATCCTGACCGACGAGCCTGGCAAGGAAAGCTGGCCGATCAGCGGCGCGACTTTCATCCTGATGCACAAGATGCAGGAAAACCCGGACATGGCGAGAGAAGTCCTGAAGTTTTTCGACTGGGCTTACACCAACGGCAACAAACTGGCTGCCGACCTGGACTACGTGCCGTTGCCGGAAAATGTGCAGAACCTGATCCGCAAGGCCTGGAAAAATCAAATCCGTGATACATCGGGCTCGTCACTGACGAAGTAAACAACCTGATTGGGCAATTAACCTAAAAACCTCAGTTGATGGGTTCGTAGGTGCGAATTTATTCGCACGCTCAACGAGTTATGTGCGAATGAATTCGCACCTACAAAAGTAGCATAATCCGTTGAAATACCAGAACGTTCTTCGCCAACAGAGGAATATAGGATTAAGCAAAAAACCCTCCTGCTCAAATTACTTGAGTAGATCCATCCTCCCTGTTGCGGCATCCATCCGGATGCCGCTTTTTTTTATCTGAAGTTTGTTCGCCCGTAAAAAATTGTGCGCGGCATGTCATACATGAATCCGCCAACTGGATTCTCCGTCCATCCCGCGCCTTCCCGCCCATCACCCCGGCGGGTATCATGCCGGCAAATGCCACGGAAACTTGCGATGACCTGCAAACTCCTATTCTTCGCAGCCGCCTGCCTGCTCGCGCTGCTTCCCGGCGCCGGTCGCGCCGACGATGCCTGGCCCAAACCCAGCGTAGACGGCGAAGTGCAGCTCTACTTTTTCTGGTCGCTCAGCTGCCCGCACTGCACCGAGGCGCGCCCCTACATCGAGGCGATACCCGAGACGCGCCCCTGGGTGAAGCTGCACACTCTGGAACTCAGCCGCCATCCGGAAAACGCCCACCGCTATCAGGCCATGGCGCGGCAACTGGGCGAGGGTGCGGCAGCCGTTCCCGCGCTGCTGTTCTGCGGCGAGATGCATGTCGGCTGGGACAGCGACGAAACCACCGGCGCGCAAATCCGCCAGCGCCTCGACGATTGCCGCGCACGCGCCCAAGGGGGTGAATGGCGCAGCCGGAAGGCCGAAGCCATCCGCCTGCCGCTGATCGGCGCCATCGATCCCGCGAACCTCTCGTTGCCGGCGCTCACCCTCATCCTCGCCGGGCTGGATGCCTTCAACCCCTGCGCCTTCTTCGTGCTGCTGTTTCTGCTCTCGATGATGGCGCACCAGAAGAGCCGCCGCCGCATGCTGCTCATCGGCGGCGTCTTCGTGCTGGTATCCGGGATCATGTATTTCGCCTTCATGGCGGCCTGGCTGAATGTCTTCCAGCTCTTCGGCCACCTCGCCTGGGTCACGCTGGCCGCGGGTGCGCTGGCTGTCTTCGTCGGAGCGGTGAACGTGAAGGATTTTTTCCTGTTCGGGCAGGGCTTCACGCTGTCCATCCCGGAATCGAAAAAGCCCGGCATCTTCCGCCGCGCCCGCGCCATCCTCAGCGCCGGCAGCCTGCCGGCCATGCTCGCCGCCACGCTGTTCCTCGCCGTCGCCGCGAACTTCTACGAGCTGCTGTGCACGGCGGGCTTCCCGATGGTCTATACGCGCCTGCTCACCATGGCCGACCTTGCCCCCGCCGCGCGCTACGGCTATCTCGCCGCTTATAATCTGGTCTACGTCCTGCCGCTGGCGCTGATCGTCGCCGTCTTCGCCTTCAGCCTCGGCGCAAGAAAACTCACGGAACGCGAAGGCCGCCTGCTCAAGCTGATGTCCGGCGCGATGATGCTGGAACTGGGCGCCCTGCTGCTGATCGCGCCGGATTACATCAGCCGGGTCGGTGTCGCCTTCGGGCTGATGGCGATAGCGGTCGGGATCACCTGGATCGCCGCGCGCCTGACCAGGGAAACACCGGAATAAAAACCGAGGATAGAAATGCCCCCCAAAGCACTCACCACGAAGATCGCGAAGGAAAACAATGGATTATTTCCAAGACTCGATTCGCCCTGCTTCGTGCTCTTCGTGCCCTTCATGGTTAATAAGGATTTGAAATGAACACTCACGACCACCCGCATAGCCACGACTACGGCCGCGCCTTTGCCATCGGCATCGCGCTCAATGTGCTGTTCGTGCTGGTCGAGGCGTTCTACGGCTGGCTGACGGATTCGCTCGCGCTGCTCTCCGACGCCGGGCACAACCTGAGCGACGTGCTGGGTTTGCTCATGGCCTGGGGCGGCTTCTACCTCGCGCGGCTGCGCCCCAGCCAGAGGCACACCTATGGCCTGGGGCGCGCGACCATGATGGCGGCGGTGTTCAATGCGCTGATCCTGCTGGTCGCGACAGGCGGCATCGTCTGGGAGGCCATCGCCAGGTTCTCCCATCCGGTGCCGATCCAGGGCGGCACCGTGATGGCGGTGGCCGCCATCGGCATCGCGATCAACGGCTTCACCGCGTGGCTGTTCATGCCGCGCGGCGAGCGGTACGACCTCAACCTGCGCGGCGCGTATCTGCACATGGCGGCGGACACGCTGGTCTCGCTCGGGGTCGTCATCGCCGCCGCGCTCTTCATCTGGACCGGCTGGACCTGGCTCGACCCGGCGATCAGCCTGGTGATTGCAGTGGTGATCCTGCTCGGCACCTGGAACCTGCTGCACCCCGCGTTGCGCCTCTCGCTGGACGCCGTGCCGGCCTCGATCGAACTGGACGAAGTATCAAATTACCTGACCACTCTGCCCGGCGTCAGCGCGATCCACGACCTGCATGTGTGGGCGATGAGCACCTCGGAAACCGCGCTGACCGTCCACCTGATCATGCCGGACGGGCATCCCGATGGCGATTTTCTGTACCGCGTCGCGAAAACGTTGCACGACAAATTCGACATCGACCACCCCACCATCCAGATCGAGACGGGCGAACACCCTTGCGTGCTGTCGGGGCATGCCGCACATTGAACCAATCAACCTGAAAAAAACCGATTAGCCACGGCCGATTAGCCACGGATAGACACGGATTAACACCGACAAAACCACTGCTTTTATCCGTGAACATCCGTGTTAATCCGTGGCTCAATTGTGCCTGTCAGAATCCGCCCTCTGGCTCACCAGCGCCTCGGCGCTCAGCATGATGATCTCGATCTCCTCGATGATCTCCTCCTGGCGCAGCGCGTTGTAGCGTAGCCGCAGCTTGGCTTCGTCCTTCTCCAGGCGGCGGATGGCGCTATCCATGTGCTCGAGCCGCTTGCGGTTTTCCGCCATCAGCGAAGCGTAGAACACCTCGTGCAGCACGGCGTAAAGATACTGGCTGGTGAGCTGCGACAGGAACTGCGCCGGCTCCAGGTTGAGCAGCGGCGGATGCGAATAGGCCGGCCTCTTTTTTGGCAACTCCAGCGGCAGCAGCTGGCGCAGCCTTGGCGCGCCGCTTTCGTCGTCGTGGTATAGCGCACCGATGCGCCATGCCTCTTCCGGCCGCTGCTGCTGCAACTCGCCCAGCACTCCGGCCAAGCGCACCAGCGCCGCCGGTACTTCCTCCGCCACGCCGGGGCCTTCGACGAAGGCGGCGATGCGCTTATCGTCATGCAGCTTAGCCTCCAGCCTGCGCCCCACCACCACCGCCAGCGTATCCTCCTGCTGCATGGCGGCCGCCAGCGGCGCGAGCAGCGTCTCGTTGTAATCGCCGCACAGGCCGCGCTCGGAGCCGAACACCAGCAGCAGTTGCCGCGCGCCGCCGGGATGCGCCGCGGTTTCCGGATAGAAGCCGAGGAAATCCTGCGCGGCCGCTTCGATGCTGGCGACCGCGCGGCGCTGCGTGCCCAGGAAGGACTCCAGGCGGTGCGTTTCCAGCAAGGCCAGATTTTTCATCGCGACCATGATGCCGTCGATTTCGTCCAGCGTCGCGAGCCGCCCCTTTACCTCACGCCGCTTGCTCATCCGAAGAGGCCTCCGCCTCGCTCAGCCACGCATGCACCAGGCTCTTCCACTGGTCGCGCGCCTCTTCGATGCTGACCCTGGCATGCTCGACCTGTTGTTGCAGCGATGCCAGACGCTGTTTCACCTTCCCCGGCTCGACGTTGTCGAACAGCCCCTCGTTGTAAGCCACCAGCCATGCCATTTGAAACTCGATGGACAGCGGATTGAGCAGATCCTGCTTGAGCATTTCGCGCAACGTCTGGCCGCGCCGGATGCGCGCTTCCATGCTGGCTTCCAGCCGCGAGCCGAAGCGGGTGAACACTTCCAGCTCGAGGAACTGCAAGTAATCCAGCTTCATGCGCCCCGCTTCCTTCTTGATGTTGGGGTGCTGGGCGTTGCCGCCGATGCGCGACACCGAGCGGGTGACATCGATCGCCGGCAGGAATCCGCGCGCAAACAGGTCGTGATCGAGATAAATCTGGCCGTCGGTGATCGAGATCAGGTTGGTGGGAATATACGAGGAGATTTCGCCCTGCTCGGTTTCGATGATCGGCAGCGCGGCCATGCTGCCGCCGCCATGTTTCGCCGACAGGCGCGTGGAGCGTTCCAGCAGGCGCGCATGCAGGTAGAAAATATCTCCCGGATACGCCTCGCGTCCGGGCGGGCGGCGCAGCAGCAACGAAAGCTCGCGGTAGCTGCGCGCATGGGTGGTGAGGTCGTCGTAGACGATCAGCGTGTCCCGCCCCTGCCAGGTCCACGCGTCGGCCACGGCGCAGCCGGCGAACGGCGCGAGGTATTTCAGGCCGGGCATCGCCGTGGCTTCCGCGACCACCAGCGTGGTGTAGTCCAGCGCGCCCGCACGGCGCAGGGTTTCGATGGTGTTCACCACGGCGGATCGCTTCTGCCCGATCAGCACGTAGACGCAATAGACGTTCTTGCCGCGCTGGTTGATCACCGCATCGACGGCGAGCGCGCTCTTGCCGGTGCCGTTGTCGCCGATGATCAATTGCCGCTGTCCCTTGCCGACGGGAATCAGCGTATCGATGATCTTGTTGCCGGTATACATCGGCTGCTCCACGAAATCGCGCGCGATGATCGGCGGCGAACGCACGTCGAGCAGCCGGTGCGCATGGGGATTGAGCGGCCCGCCGTCGTCAAGCGGCGCGCCGAGCGGGTCGATCACCCGGCCCAGCAATTCGTCGCCGACCCCAATGCTCAGCCGCCTGCCGGTGAGGAAGGCCGATGTGCCCGCAGTCAACCGCTCGGTCTGGCGCAGCAGGATCGCGCCGATCCGGTTGCGCGCCAAGTGGAACACCAGCGCGCTGCTGCCGTCTTCGAGTTGCACGATCTCGTCCATGCGCGCCGAAGGCAGGCCGCTGATCCAGGCAATGCCGTCGCCGACCGACACCACCGTGCCCTGCTCGGACAGGCGCAGCGCATAACGATACTGCGCCAGCCACTCGGCCTGTGCGGCGAGCGGCGAATCAGCGGTCAACATAACCATTCACCACGAACTGGGTAGGGGCGAATTCATTCGCCCATTTCGTGCGGATAAATCCGCACCTACAAACATTTCCGCCACAAAATTTATCCGGCATGGCGCAGCGCACCGCTGAAGAATTTCAATTCGTCGCGCAGGTTGGCGTGCAGTATCCACGGCCCGATGCTCACATGGAAACCCGCCAGCAATTCCGGATTCTCGCGGTATTCGACCGGCAGCGTCTTGCCGGTCGCTTCGGCCAGCACGCGCGCCAGTTCGGCACGCCGGCCTTCATCGAGCGCAAACGCGCTCTGCACCCTGAGCTGCAATCCGGGTGCGGCGGCGGCCTCCGCCACGGCGCGTTTATCCTCGGCGCGCAACCCGCGCAAGTCCTCCAGCAACAGCGCATACAGCCGCGCCTCGAGTTCCGGCGTGGCCACGCGGCTCAGCAACCTGGCGGAAAACGCCGCCCCCTGCGCGATGCCCTGTTCCTCGACGCTACGCTGTAAATCATGCTGACGCCGCTCGTCCAGCACGCGCCGCCGTTCGCGCTCTTCGGCAACGGAAGTTTCCAGTGCGGCCATCAGGCGTCCGCGCTCCGCCGCCAATTCCTCGCGTAGCCGCGCCTGGGCCGCTTCCTTGTCTTTTTCCCATTGCGCCAGTTCGCGCTCGCAACGCTGTTTGAACTCACCCGCCTCGGCTTCGATGCGCTTCGCATCGGCCAGCGTCTTCTCGACGCCGGCGCGGCGTCGGGCGATGACATCGAGCACCGGGCGATACAAAAACCGCTTCAGGATCCAGACCAGGATCAGGAAGTTGATGATTTCGAGGGTGAAGGTCGTCCAGTCGAATTCCACGGTCAGCCCCGGCGCTTAAGGGATCAGGTATTGCAACAGCGGGTTGCGGAACAGGATGATCAGCACGATCACCAGCACGTAGATCGCCAGCGATTCGATCATCGCGAGGCCGATGAACAGCGTGCGCGTAATCGCTTTCTCCGCTTCCGGCTGGCGCGCCAGCGCGTCGAGTGCCGAGCCGATCGCGCGTCCCATCGCCAGTGCCGGGAACATCACGCCGAGCGCAATCGCCAGCGCCGCCCCGACCGTGGAAAGTACCGTAAACCATGTCATGTCATCCATTGCCATCCCCTTCCTCGTTGCGTTCAAGATTCTGTTGCGACTGCATGGCGCCCGCCACGTAGATCAATGCCAGCATGCCGAAAATATACGCCTGCACCGTCGCCTCGACGATGTGCAGCATCAATAACGGCACCGGCGCCAGCAGCCCCGCCACCAGCAACACCAGCAAAGCCGCCATTTCCAAGCTCATGATGTTGCCGAACAAACGCACCGCCAGCGCGGCGGTGCGCGTCACTTCGCTGATCAGGTGGAACGGCAGCAGGATCGGGCTGGGGCTGAGGTAGTGCCGCAGGTAACGCCGCACCCCCTCGCTGCGCACGCCGAACCAATGCACCGAAAAGAACACCAGCAGCGCGAGCCCGGAGGTCACCGACAGGTTCCCCATCGGCGAATGCAGTCCCGGGATAATGCCGAGCAGATTCGAAATCAGGATGTATATCCACAGCGTGCCGATGAACGGCAGCAGCAGTTGCGCGCGCCCCGGCAGCACCGCGTCGATGGCCGTCTCGATGGCCGACACCACGCCTTCCAGCGTGGTCTGCAACGGGCCGGGGTCGAGCGTCAAATGCCGCGTGGCCAGCCAGCAGAACAGCGTCAATGCCAGCATCACGCCCCAGGTGGTCGCGACGACCGAGGTGATCGCAAACGGCCCGAGGTGAAACCAGATGGCTGCGGCTTCCATTATGGAGCCTCTAGAAATTCTTTTTGCGGGATGAAGCGCAAGGAGCCGCGCAGCGAATGACGAAACATATCGGATTGATAGGCGAGGAGTGAGCGAGCACGCGACGCTGCGATTCGCCCGCAAAATGGATTTATAGAGGTTTCCATTAATCATGCTCCCGTACAAATATGTAGACATTGATGACGCCGACGACCAGCCCGGCCAACAACAAGCCTATCGTCCAGTAGATCGAATAGCCCTGCGCCATGTTGTCCAGCCAGTTGCCGAGGTAGGCACCGAGGATCATCGGCAGCACGAACAGCAATGCCAGCGTACCCATGAATACCGATTGCGCGAGCAGCGTGGGGCGTTCTTTCTCCGCACGCTGCATGCGCTTCACCTGTTTCTCCACCGCCCGGCGTAACTGTTCGTCGTTCATCCTATCTTCCTCTGTTGGCGAAGAATGTTCGGGCATTTCAACGGATTATGCTGCTTCTGTAGGTGCGAATTTATTCGCACGCTCGATGAGTTATGTGCGAATAAATTCGCACCTACGAACCCATCAACTGAGTTTTTCAGGTTCATATTCCGGCTCCGCGTCGCCCCATCTGCCACAAGCGCCGGAACATCTCCTGTTCCAGACGGTGCAGGCTTTCCCTGATGACCCGCAGCTCTTCCTCTTCCTTGAGCAACTGCTCCAGCAGCCCCTTGCTGATGCGCTGGTAATCCGCATCGTGCAGGAAACGCCGCGTGCTGATGTAGAGCGCGTCACCCGCAAAATAAAGAATGCCGCGCGGAAAGGCAAGGTAGCGCCAGCTGTTGTCCTGCAAGCGGTAGCGCGCCAGGCCGTAGGTCAGCGCGGTCATCATGCGCGCATGGCGCGCGCGGATGCCGAAGCTGCCGGAGCCGTCCTCGCCGACGAAACTGGCGACGTTCTCGATGCGCTCGTATTGCGTCGCGCTCTGCAGGTGCATGACAAAAGTCTTCATGTGGATGCCCCATTCTGCATCGAACCGCGCATATAGCACTGCTCTTCGGAAATCGCGTCGTAGTCGCCGCGCATGAAGGCCTCGCAATCGGTCAGCGTCTGCTCCAGCGTCACCGACACGCCCTTGATGCCGGTGTGCGCCGTCACCACATGGAACGGCTGGGTCAGATAGCGCTGCAGTTTGCGCGCGCGCAGCACGATGCGCTGGTCTTTTTCCGAGAGCGCCTCCAGCCCGAGCATCGCGATGATGTCCTCCAGCTCCTTGTAGCGTGCGAGATGCTCGCGCACCTCCTTGGCGACGTTGTAATGGCGGTCACCGAGAAAGCTGCGGTCCATCATCTTGCTCGACGACTGCAACGGGTCGATCGCCGGATAGATCCCCTTGGCCGCCTGGCTGCGCGACAGGATCACCATGGTGTCGAGGTGCGACAGGATCGTGCTCACCGCCGGGTCGGTCATGTCGTCCGCCGGCACGTACACCGCCTGTACCGCCGTGATGTCGCCGCTGCGCGTGGAGATGATGCGCTCCTGCAATTCCGCCACCTCGCTCATCAGCGTCGGCTGGTAGCCGACCGTGGCCGGCATGCGCCCGAGCAGACCGGAAATCTCGCTGCCCGCCTGCACGAAGCGGAACACGTTGTCCATCAGCAGCAGCACCTCCTTGCCCAGCGTATCGCGCAGGTATTCCGCGTAGGCCACCGCCGACAGGCCGACGCGGAAGCGCACGCCGGGCGATTCGTCCATCTGGCCGAACACCATCAGCGTGTGCGGCATCACGCCGGCATCCTGCATCTCGTGCCAGACCTCGTGGCCCTCGCGGATGCGCTCGCCGACGCCGGCGAACACCGACACGCCCTGGTGCAGGCTGACGATGGCGTGCATGAATTCCATGATCAGCACCGTCTTGCCCACCCCCGCACCGCCGAACAAACCGGTCTTGCCGCCCTTGACGAACGGACACAGCAGGTCGATCACCTTGATGCCGGATTCGAGAATGCCTGCCGCTGCAACCGTTTCCGCCAAGGATGAAGGGGGCGCGATGATGTTGCGCATTTCCTTGGGCGAGAGTGGCGGCCCGCCATCGAGCGGCGCGCCGAACACATCGAGCAAACGGTTCAGGCAATCCGGCGTGACCGGGATGCGCAGCGGCGCGCCACTGTCGTATACCGGCAGGCCGCGCCTGAGCCCGGCGGTGGGGTGCAACGCAATGGCGCGCACGCGGCGTTCGTCGAGGTGGCGGTAGACTTCGAAGACATAGCGCTCGCCGTCGAAAGCGCAGAACAGCGCCTGGTGCAACGGCGGCAGACGGTCGCAGACAATATCCACCACCGGCCCGTGCACCTCCTCGACCGTGCCGATGGCCTCGCCTGCAAGTTGCATGGATGGGGTAACCTGTTCCAAGTGGGCCGATCCCATTAGTTAGGTGACGGAATCATCGTATCAGAAAATTCATCCACCCCAGAACTCGGCCTGCCTGGCGAAACGCCGGATGGCCTTGCGCAATGCGCCGGAAATTAACTTGTTTCTTGCATATTGCCCAATAGCGGACGCTCAACACTAAAAACGGAGTGACATTTCCCAGGGCATCCTGCGCACAGTGCAGCTATGCCGGAATATCATCGATCAATTCAGGATGCTTATCCAATAGCCGGAACAGATTGATCACTGCGGCGACAGGTTTTGCCTTGCCATTCTCGTATCGGGAAAAGGCATTCACACCACCACCCGCGATTGCCGCGGCACGCCGCTGTGAAAGTTTGAGTTTCTTGCGAATGCGGGCGAGCTCGGCTGCTTCTTCCGCGTCGACTTTCAGCCGCAGCTTTTCAAATGCTTCTGCATACCGCGCACCGTCATTACCCGCAAACTCCACTTCCCCGCACTCTGGACAATGCCAGCCGTCCACCGTACGAACAGTAGCGCGATGGCCACGGTATTCGATCACGCAATCCTTCTTGCCGCGAATCATGTCGCCTTTTTCGCAATTCAGGCACAGGTGTTTCATTTCATTTCTCCTTGAATTGGATCACTACGGTTCCGTTTTCACGCAAAGTGACCTTGATGTAAGCCATCAAACCTGACTTTAGTCTCGCGTGATATACGTCTTGCCAAATCGTGTGATCGGCATGCGTAGTCATACTCTTGTAAAAGTCCTTCTGTTTGAGGCCTAACACCACATTCACTGCCTGCTCGCCGGAAAGCCCCAATGCCGCTGCTCCAGTCAAAGCGGTGGCGGTAAATGCATTGACACCCCTTGCTTCAACAACTCGCCAAACCTCGAATAGCGGGTAATGTGGCTTCTTTTTTTCCATGCGGCAATATAACCTATTAGGTTATGAATAACAAATACATGGGATGACTCCAATCCAGTGGGCTGGCAAGTTATATTGCCTGACAGCAGGCGGTCATGACATGCGGCAACCGACACAAACCAGACGGACGAAATTCTCCGAAGCCGACACTCAACGTTTAAGCTCAGGCATACCCTCGGAGCGCAGTGTTAGGCCGCTCCTACATCACTTCTTGGCCTTGCCCAGTTGCAGTAACGATGAGTCAACCTTGCGTTTTCAGGAATTGTTTTTCCGCCTGTCCAATATTGCTTGATATGGTCAATTGCAGCATCGTCTGTAGATTGAATTCGCTGATTGCATATGGCACAGGTGGGATTAGATGCCATCATTTCCTCCTTGAGTTTGTATGAAAAGCAACGTGGTTCCTTTTGATAGATGCCGAGAATGCCTTGCAATGTTTGCCGCCACTTATCAAACCGTGTCGTAACTGCTTGAACAGAGCTCGTGGACAGCTCAATTGAATCCACGAACTCCTGATCTCCGGTCATTAGGATAACGAGAGCCTCTTTGATTGAATCAAGGTTCTGGAATGCCTTGTTCTTATCCTCCTTAGCAAAGGAGTACATGAGAATGTCGTATAGAGACGTGTTGAATTTCTTGGGTTCCCAATACCCGTTTGGCTGGCCATCTTTGCCCTTGTAATATCTCTTGAAAGAATTTTTGTCGAAAGCGGACCGGATTATTTGGCAGGAGTTTTTAAATGCAGCCTTTAACTCGTCAAGTTCTTTTTCTGCTATGTCTCGCTTTTCTCTCGCTTCTGCGTTTAAGAAGTCACGAATTGGCGCTTTGTAATTAAGGTATGTTTTGTGATAGAAAGCGCAGAAGCGCAAGACAAGCTCCTTATCTTTCATTCGCTTGTCCGGTGATTTGAGTCCACAGATGTACATGAAATCAGGATCAGCGGCCATTTCTTTGAGCGCCACATTGAAATTGCCACGGTATAGGCAGTTTCTTAACTCCTGATCGTTCAACTGAACCGAGCCGGTGTTGAGTCTCTCGAAGATTTCAAATTTTAGGTTCTCGCTGGAATCTTTCTGGAATGTGATGGCGCGTATCTTGTAATAACGAATCTTGTCCTGCAGTTCCTCTGTCAATTCACTAAATTTCTTCCCGTTGAGTTCGGAACACACAACCAGCCCACTTAGCTTGAAATGTTTCCCGTCGGGGAATACTCCATCAATGAATGAGAAGAATGACGTGAGACGCTGCTGACCATCAATTACATATTCCTTGCCGTCTTGCTCTTCAGAGAGATAAATGATCGGAAGCGGAATTTGCAGGATTGCTGATTCCATCAGTTTGCTTGCCTTGGATGCGTCCCAAACATACTGACGCTGAAAATCCGGCTGTAGAACAAGCCTTCCTCTCTTCTGCTTGTTGTAAAGAGAATCAATTTCAGGATCTCCGCTAGATGTGAAGATTCGATTGTCCTTCTGAGGTATTAAAACCACTTCATCGTTTTCATCATCGAAACTGAGATCAACATCTTCATTGGCTTCCATAATTTCTCCTTATTTCCTGCACCATATCTACAAAAGCGGTCTAACTTGGAGCAAGGGGCTGCGCCCTTTTTAGCAGCCCCGCTTTAGTGCAGGGTTAGCCATTGGCATCCTCCGCAAGGCGTTCCCGCGAACGGGCTACCGCTTCAAGAGAGAAACTCTCTGGATGGCGAAGAATGACAGCCTCAAAGGCAAATTCTTTCAACCCCATTTCAGCGAGTGCGGTGTAACCCAATGATTGTGCTCTCTTCATAACGATGCGTTCAACTGCGGGAAGAATTCCGTGCTCATGAATCATTGGCCAAGTGCGGCCCGCACGTTGCTTCTTTCCTTTCTGTGCGGATAGAACTTCCTCGTAGGCATATACGGCCTCAAGGCATTCACGCTCGACATCAGTATTTGCGCCGTGAGCTTCTGCACGAAGTTGGACAGCCTTTTGTCTAGCTTCGACCGCCAGATGTGGCGCTCCGAGATTACGAGCGTTCTTCGCGAACGTTTCGCATTCTTGAGGGGTCTTTAGCTTGGCGACGCGTGAATCCATGATCGAAATGGCTAACGTTAAGCGGTCATGGCAACTTTCCGATAGCGGACACGTCTTTAACTGAACTCGGCGTTGATTTTTTTGAAGAGCACTTCTGCTCGTGCGGCTGTACCAGGTGGTAAATCTTCAATTTTATTCCAGCCATCAAAATGTTTTAACATTTTGCCCATAACCAGTTTTTTGTCCAATTCAGATTTACCGTGGCGCTCTTTTAAAACTGTCTCCACTCGTTTGACAATCTGGTCACTGCCATCTTTCGGCAAGTCTTCTGGTTTAATCAGAACGCCATAGGCATCGTTCACGCATGAAAGGTAAAATTCTTCTGGAAAGATATCCTCGATAGCAGCTTCATTATTCTTGATGCCGGCAGCATCCTTTAACATAAATACTCTAAATTTCTGATCCGCAGCAAGCTGTTTCAGATAAAGATCACTGATCTTTCTTTTTGCATCTTCACCCGCTTTATCGCTGTCCAAAAGAACCCCTGCATCAAACTTCTGTCCCACCAGAAAACCAGCCCACATTGGCGTTTTAGATGCACCCTCGGCAGGCCAGATATAAATGCGATCGGATAAACCTTGTTTCCCCGATTTTGCAAGAACCCCTGATAGCTTTTGCAGAATCAAAGCATCATCACCACCTTCGACAACCAAAGTCTGTCGATTACCTAAAAGCCCACTCATGTCGCCAGTTAACCCAAGACGTGCCTCGATCAGCATCATGGGAACGCGTTGACGGCTGACTACGCCGGTAATGACCTCAGTATGATGATCCCGTGTTTCTACAATACGTACTCGTTCAGGGAATGCCTGATCGAGCATGGTGGCAATGTGTGTTGTGTACAGAATGGTGTTCGTTTTGGAGATATCACCAAAAACCTGTAGCAGGTCTTTATGTGCAGCGTAATGCAGATGAACGCCAGGTTCTTCAAGCATCAGGATGCAGTTTTTATAGTCACCCTTTGTTGCATGTGTAAATTTCCATGCGAAAGCAACATGCCACCGGAACCCGGTAGAGCGTTGCTTTAAACGGACTGGCATCCCGACACCAACATCTTCAACAAAGATATTTAGAGTGGTGCCATCGATATCAATATCGAACCGCACCGCTTTTTGGCCCCATAGCTTGGCAAATTGCGAGGTCAGATATGCAGATGCCTGCCGCTTATCAAATGAACGCAGGGTTCGACCATCCGGAGAACTTCCCTTCGCTAAAAAGTCGTCAACATTGATGTCGGCTAATTGAAGAATAATCCAAATCGTTTGCTCATCATTATTCAGCCCAGCCCAACCTGATTGCCTATATTTGGTTACGAGCGTATCAAGTTCGACTTTTGAACCTGACAGATCATAATCACGGATGTACACGCACTTTGGAAGATTAATCTTGGCCCACACTTCAGCCTTGGCATTATCAACTTCTATTACTTGTTCTGTTTCAGTAAAAAACTTTCGAGTATTATTGTAGTAACTGCAGACTTTGAGGTCGATTGTTTTTGGCAACTGAGCTGGCGCTATTACTTGCTCTGGAGCAATACCATCTGCCGGTGGAGTTTTTGCGGGTGGATTTTCTGCAATCAGAGCGCAGCTTTTCAGAAAATTCAGGATTTCGGCTGCGTCATTGATGACGAAGCGTGCTTCACAAACTAAGCCGCTCTTGTTTTTATTGCCCCAATCATCTACTGGCCAATCTTCATCGACGTTATACAAGTCTTGCACGTACGGGTTAAGTCGATATAAGGCCTCGCAGAGGTTGCTCTTGCCGGCTTCGTTTTGGCCGATGAAAGCGGTGATGGCGTTAATATCAATCCAACCTGTCGATTTTATGCTGCGGTAATTTTCTACCCTGAATTGCGTGATGTGCATTCGCTCCCCCTTCCTCATTCAGACCCGGCGAAAATGGTTCACCACTTTGGCGAATATTATATCAGCAGACCTAGCTACCGCCGTGCTGATAGATTAGATTGATCAGAACTTGCAATGGCATGGAGGATCAACAAAGACTTTGGTAAGCATTAACGACCTGAGTAATAGTTCCGCCGGTCTTTATTTTGTCAAACAACCACACCAAGTGCCAGTTATCCTTTGTTTATGTGTTCAATGACCGCTCCTGGCACGAAGTTGCACGCCATGATCCCCTTTTGACTGTACGAAAGCGGCAGTTCAGTAAGGCCATCGCCTTCGTTTACCCTGCTGAGTTATTTTTCCAGAAGGTGCGTTGCTTATTGAAATTCTGGATGGCCCTGCGCAATGCGGTGAGCTGGCGGGTCAGGCCGTGCGCGATCCAGCCCTTGGCCAGCGCGACCGCTTCCTGGTGCACGGATAATTCAGGCAGCGCCGCGAGTTCGTCCAGCAGGCGGTGCGCCACCGCCACATCGTTGATCTGCCCGAGCACGTCCTGCACCTCGCTCAACGCGGCGAGAAATGACCCGGTTTTTTGCCTGTCGTACAGCGCGGCGAAAAATTCCGCGCTGTACCTCAGCTTCTTCGCGAGGATGCGCAGCGCATGCAGCCGCACGTTATCGAGGGTGTCCAGTTGTCGCCCGGCCTGGGCGAAGCGTTTGGCCAGCTTGCGCAGGCGGCGGGTGGCGAAATCATGCACTAGGGGCACGGTTTCTCCTTGCGGCGGCTGCCAATAGGCGCCGTTCATCCACAGCGCGAAACGCAGAATCAGCCGCTGCAATTCGCGCGCCTGCTTTGTGCCACGCAATTCGGCGTAACACGCAGCGCGCTGCCGCTCGCTGGTCGCCAGCAAAGCCTGCAATCCGGCATGGCCGGCCATGCGCGCGCACATCGGCTGCACCGTCTCGGCGATGAATACATCCCATTCGCGGATACGCCCCAACGCGACGCACAACGCCGCGATGTCCTTGCTCAATGCGCTTAACGATTCATCGGCGCGGAATTTTTCGGCCATGCGCAGCACCACGCGCAAGCGCCGCAGAGCCACCCGCATCTGATGGAGATATTCTGCATCGTCGCTGGTCATCGCCCCGCGCAAATTGCTCTGCAAATGCAGCAGGCATGACCAGATCAGCGTTTGCAGCGCCTCCGCCAGCGTGGCATTTTTGGCGATGTCCGGCACGACGCCCTTCACCGGCCTATCGGCATAGCCCGTCAACAGCCGGTAACCATGCTCCGCCTTGCTGACCGGCTCCAGTTCGAGCGGCACGATTTCCAGCAGCGCCAGCGCCAGTTCGAACAATTGCCGCGGCTCGCCGGATTTCAGTTCCAGTTCCAGTTCGCAGATCGGCGTGCTGTGATGATCGGTGCGCACCTCGCCGTGATCCATGCACAACTCGATTCGTGCGCCCTGCCAGTCCAGGATGCGGCTGGTACGGGAAAAATCGGTGACGAAAATTGGCTGCAATTTCTTGCGCAATCGCAACGGTAAATGCGCTTCCCAGTCCACCGTTTGCGACGGGGAAAAGTCCAGCGCCGCGCGGCTCACCGGTATTTCCCATTCGTTGCGCTGGTGCATCCCGGCCTTGACCGAGCCGCCGCCCTTCAGGGTTTGCAGCCACTGCCCCCCGGCGCGGCGCAGGCGCAATGCCATTGCGGACTGGTGCAGTTCGAGTTTCGGCGTGTCGTAATAGATGTTGTAAAGGCGGCGCGCGACGGGGCGCGCAACTTGAAGTTTCCTGAGCAACGGATGGCGCTTCAGCCTGGCGAGCTGCTCCGGGGCAATGCGCAATTTGAGTTCTGTTTCGATTGCCATGTCTACCCCAAATGAAGCGTTAAGGATGCAGAAATTGTAAACGTATTTTTTATGGACCGTGGGTGGGGTTTTTTACGTAGGGCGGATGAGCCGAAGGCGTTATCCGCCGAATGTTTCGTCATAGCCAAGCCCCCATACGGCGGAAGGCGCTACGCTTTTCCGCCCTACTTCTTTGACCAACACTTTTATTCGCACCCGTCGGGATGAATCCCGACCTGCCTCATCGTGAGGCGCTTACTATAACAGGCTATCGGTGTTCGGATGCCGCTTGTGATGCCGCAAGATTAGGCGTTTAATTCTCGCATAACGAAAGTCAATCCGATTGTGCGAAGGAGCCACCATGACATCCGTGCTACGCGCCATACAAGCCGACATCACCACGCTCCCTGTCGATGTGATCGTCAATGCCGCCAACGCCTCGCTGCTCGGCGGCGGGGGGTGGACGGGGCGATCCACCGCGCCGCAGGGTCGGAGCTGCTGCAAGCATGCCTCCCGCTGGGCGGCTGCGAGACGGGGGAAGCGAAGCTCACCCAAGGCTATCGCCTGCCGGCGAAGTTTGTGATCCACACCGTCGGCCCGGTGTGGCGCGGCGGCACACACGGCGAGCCGGAGCTGCTGGCTTCCTGCTACCGCAACTCGCTGCGGCTTGCCGCCGATAACGGCGCACATTCCATCGCGTTTCCCTGCATCAGCACCAGCGTTTACGGCTATCCGGTTGAACGGGCCGCACGGATCGCCGTTGATGCCGTCAATTCATCGTTGCCGCAACTTCCGCCGATCCGCGAGGTAATCTTTTGCTGCTTCTCTGCCGGCGATTTTGCTGTCTATCGGAAACTTCTCAATGACGGTTGCGATGAAACCGCATAAGGCGTTTAATTCCAATCATGCAAGATTGCCTGATACGCTGGCAGGGGCGAGATTCATCGCTCCCCTTACCGTATTTCGATATCAATTGTGAAAAGAATAACATGCCGATCTCAACCCTGACTCCCGCCGAGCTGCGCCTCACCGTCGATCCCGATGCGCTCGGTTTTGCCGATACTCCCTCATTGCTGGAATTCGCTTTGCCGTGGATCGGCCAGGAACGCGGGGTGTAATTGGGCTACGTC
>JAUYGW010000236.1 GCA_030690245.1 Gallionella sp.
ACCTGACCACCCCCGCCAGCGATGAACGCTACCGGGTGCCGCAGGGCAATGACGAGGGTGTTGCGACTTATTCCGATTACAGCAAGGGCGGCGCAGCCCAGGACCGCAGCGCCGGAGCGGTCTTGCCGAGAGATGCAGAGCCGGCCAGTACGGCAGCGGCGATCAGCGCCTCGGGGCCGGCCGGAACCGCGACCCTGCAAGATATTTTCGACGGCAGCAAGATTGTCGTAGTGAACGATGCGTTCGACCGATCCTGGCGCAGGGTGGGGCTGGCTATCGAGCGCGCGGGTCTGGTGGTGGAAGACAAGGATCGCGCCAAGGGCATCTACTTCCTGCGACCGGCCAAGGCGGAAAGCGGTTGGCTGGATAAACTGCAGATATGGAAAAGCAGCGAAGATACCAACATGCGTTATCGCGTGAACGTCAAGGATGGCGGTGCGGCATGCGAAGTGTCAGTTACCGATCAGGACGGTGCGAGCGATGATGCGAGCAAGCAGATGATCGAGGCGATCTACAAAAACATCAATCAGTAGGCTGCCAGACGGCCCGCTTCATGAAGTTCGCCTCTCTGGGCAGCGGCAGCGAAGGCAACGCGCTGCTGGTTGCAGCCGGCACGACACGCCTGCTGATGGATTGCGGTTTTGGACTGAAAGACACCATCTCGCGCCTGGCGCGCCTGGGCGTATCTGCCGAACAGTTGAGCGGTATTGTCGTCACGCATGAGCATGGCGATCACGTTGGCGGCGTGGCGCGTCTGGCACGCAAATTCAACCTGCCGGTTTGGCTTACCCACGGCACATTGCGCAGCCGGCCGAATATCTTTGCCGGTATTGCCCATCTCCATGAAATTGATTCCCATCAGGCGTTCGCGATCGGCGAAATCGAGATCACTCCCTATCCGGTTCCGCATGATGCCGCCGAGCCGGTGCAATTTGTATTCAATGATGGGATGCGGCGGCTGGGCGTATTGACCGATGCCGGATGCAGCACGGCATATATCGAACAGACCCTGAGCGGTTGCGATGCGCTGGTGCTGGAATGCAATCACGACAGCGGCATGCTCAGGGACGGCGATTACCCATACCACCTCAAGCAGCGCGTGGGCGGGCGCTTCGGGCATCTGAACAATCAGGACGCCGCCGGTATTTTGAGCCGGCTGGATGCGAGCCGTTTGCAACATCTGGTTGCCGCGCATCTGAGCCGCAAGAACAACACGGCGGCACTCGCAGTGCGGGCATTGAGTGGCGCGCTGAATTGCGAAGCGGGCTGGGTGGGGGTGGCGACGCAGGAAGAGGGACTCGCCTGGCGCGAAATTATCTGAGCGGGGTCGCAGCAAATAAAAAGCCGGCTTGCGCCGGCTTTTTTGTGCTGCTAATGAAGCGTGATGCTTAGTGCTTTTCAGCAGGTGCAGCAGGAGCGGCAGGAGCTTCAGCAGGTTTTCCGCCGCAAGCGGTCAAAGCAAGAGCCAGCAGGGCAGCAACGAGAGCAGAGAGTTTCATTATCAATTCCTTGGGAGAGTTATGTTAAAAAGCGCGAAATAATTACCTGATTTTAAATGTCCCGCAATTAACAGCCGGAACGCGCCCAAAATCAAAGGCGAGGTATTCTAGCGCTTGCGTATCGGAAAGCAAGGGGATTGGCAACTATTTTTTATAGCCCCAGCCTTGTTGTGGCTGCCGACGGGTGTGAAGCCGCCCACATTTCCATAAAACGCGATTTCAGGACACGCGCATTTTCCAGATCTTGCTGCGCCAGAATGCCGCGCGGATCATCGAAATGGAAGCGGCGCACATAATGCGCATCGTCCGCAACGGAAAAAGGTTCGGTGATCTGATGAAGGCTGGCGGGCGTTTGATAGATAAACATGCTGTTGCCGAACTGGTGCAACAGCATCATCATGCGCGGGCACAGGGTGGACAGGTAGTTTGTGTCATGTGCCAGCACAAACAACCGGTTGGCGGGGCTGGCGAGCAAAAAACCGCGCAGCGTTTCGTAGCGTGCTTCGGAGTTAAACCCCAGACCGTCGAAATTTTTATCGAACAAATACAGATGGTGGTGTGCCAGTTTGAACAGCGTATCCAGTGCGGCGGTGTAGTCCACGATACCGTCGAGTCTGGTGTGTTGCAGCGTGCCGTCACTCATGATTTGCTCCTGAAATTCAGATGAGATAAATAGGGGTCGCCCAAATGCTAACGGTAATGCGGTTTGCTCGGTCTAAACGCGCATGAAGCGCATATTTTATGGGATGGATTATAGCCGTCTCATATTCGATCCGGCGGCGCAAAAAATTTTATAATGCGGCCCAAAAGTGTTTAAAATGCCGCACAGGGGGAAACACCAATGCAGTCAGTTCATCTCACCGCCGGAATGGAAGCGCCGCACTTCGAGTTGCCGGATGCCGACATGGAAACTTTTGTGCTTACCTCGCAACAGGGCAAGAAAAATGTCGTGCTGTATTTCTACCCCAAGGACAATACGCCGGGCTGCACCATGGAAGCCAATGAATTCAGCGAATTTGATGACGACCTTGCCAAGCTGGACACCATCGTGATCGGTATCAGCCGCGATGATTGTTTAAGCCATGCCTCGTTTCGCGACAAATATGGGTTGTCGGTGTTGCTGCTTTCCGATCCCGATGCGCGCGTCTGCAAACGCTATGGTGTGATGGTTGAAAAAGAAGTGGACGGGCACAAAAAACACGCCATTCAACGCTCCACTTTTATCATCGATAAGCGGGGCACGCTGCGACATGTCATGTATGGTGTTCATGCACATGGACATGCACAGGAAATTTTTAATTTAATAAAGGAACTGAAATGAAAATCGCGAAAGACACCGTTGTTTCCCTGCGCTATGAATTATTTGACTCCGAAGGCGAGTTGCTGGAAAAAGTCGAAGAACCGGTCAGTTATCTGCACGGCGGCTACGATGGCATTTTTCCGCTGGTCGAAGAAGCCTTGCACGGCAAGAATGTCGGCGATCAATGCAGCGTGACCTTGCAGCCCGACGATGCCTTCGGCGAGTATGACCATCAACTGGTTGAAGTCGAGGCGCGCAATGCATTCCCGGAAGAAATTTCAGTCGGCATGCAGTTCGAAGGCGCTCCTGAAGGTTCCGATGAAGATGAAGAAGATTTTTTGCTTTATACCGTGGTGGATGTGACCGACGACGAAGTGACGGTGGACGGCAACCATCCGCTGGCCGGCAAGACGCTGTCCTTCAATTGCACCGTGACCGGCGTGCGCCCGGCTACTGCGGAAGAGTTGGCGCATGGGCATGTGCATGATGAGGGTGCCCATCTTCACTGAGTTGCAGGGGCTGCGGGGCGAACCGGCCCGGGTTCTCGCGAAATTGCGCTTTCCGGAGGCAATGGCGGTGGGCCGGATGTTTTGAATATGCCGCCAAGTCTGTTAGCATAAAAAAGCAATTTCGTTAACCTTCCAAAAAAGGTGTTGGGGTTTAGGGCCTGTTTCCCGCACCGTATTTTGTTTTGACTGACAAGACCGATAGAGAAAATCTAAAGAAACTTGAGCGTCCCCCGTTTCATTTCCGCTCGCTAGAGCCTGCCGATGGCATGGCGCTCCACCGGCTGGTGGGCGAGTGTCCTCCTCTGGATACAAATTCTTCTTATTGCAATCTATTGCAGTGCAGCCATTTCGGTTCTACATCGATCGCAGCCGTGCGTACGGACGATCTGGTCGGCAGCGTGACCGGCTATCGCGTTCCGGGCAGGCCGGACACGCTGTTCGTCTGGCAGGTGGCCGTGCATCCCAGCGCGCGCGGCCAAGGGCTGGCGCGCACGATGTTGCGCAAGCTGCTGGTGCAGCCGGCAATGCGGGAGATCCGCTTCGTCGAGACATCCATTACTCCCGGCAACGAAGCATCGTGGCGATTGTTCATCGGGTTTGCGGCCGAACATCATGCCGTTATGGAGCGCTCCGTCATGTTCGACAAGGCATTGCATTTTCAGGGCGCACACGATACGGAGTGTTTGGTGCGTGTCGGGCCATTGCAAGCTTGAGGGAGTGCCGTTTTCATTGATTGATAAGGAGGCAGCACAAATGAATATTTTTGAGGAACTGGAATCCGAGGTACGCAGTTACGCCCGGTCGTTTCCACGCATTTTTAATCGTGCGTGCGGCGAGTATTTGTACGATAACGATGGAAATCAATATCTGGATTTTCTGGCAGGCGCCGGCACACTGAATTACGGACACAACAATCCGCTGTTCAAACAGGCGCTGCTGGAATACATCGAAGCGGACGGGATCACGCACGGCCTGGATTTGCACACGCTGGCCAAGCAGCGCTTTCTGGAAACATTCAAGGAAAAAATTCTCAAGCCCAGAGACATGGATTACCAGGTGCAATTCACCGGGCCGACCGGCACCAACGCCGTGGAAGCCGCGCTGAAACTGGCGCGAAACATCACTGGGCGCCACAACATCATCGCTTTCACCAACGGATTTCACGGTGTCACGCTGGGCGCCCTGGCGGCGACCGGAAACTCGCATCATCGCGGTGCCGCCGGCATTCCGCTGGGCGGCGTGACGCGCATGCCTTACGACGGCTATCTGGGTGAAGGGTTTGATACCACGGCGTATCTGGACAAGGCCCTGAGCGATGCCAGCAGCGGCGTGGACAAACCGGCGGCGGTGATCGTCGAAACGGTGCAGGGCGAAGGCGGCATCAATGCCGCAAGTTTCGAGTGGCTGCGCTCCCTGGAGGCGGTTTGCCGCCGCCATGATGTGCTGCTTATCGCCGATGATATTCAATCGGGTTGCGGGCGCACCGGCACGTTCTTCAGCTTCGAACCGATCGGCATCAAGCCGGATATCATTACCATGTCAAAATCGTTGAGCGGCTACGGCCTGCCCATGGCGGTGGTGCTGATGAAGCCGGCGCTCGACCAGTGGAAGCCGGGCGAACATAACGGCACATTCCGGGGCAACAACATGGCTTTCATCACCGCGACGGCCGCGATCGATCATTACTGGACGGATGATGCATTCGCAAAAAGCATCGAACAGAAGGGTCTGACCATCGCAAACCGCCTGAACCAGTTTGCCGAAAAATACGGCGATGGCAGTTTCAACGTGCGCGGGCGCGGCATGTTCCAGGGCATCAATTGCGTCAGCGGCGAGCTGGCAAGCGACATTTCGCTGCGCGCATTCAGGGAGGGCCTGATGATCGAGACCAGCGGCGCCGAGGATCAGGTGATCAAGCTGCTGTGCCCGTTGACGATTTCGGACGAGGCGCTGGCCGACGGCCTGGACAAGATCGAGGCGAGCATCAGCGAGGCATGCGCACAGTTCAAACGCATGCCGCGCGAAAAAGATTTTTTTCAGGCGGGATGACGGCGTGCGGACAGGATGAACAGGGCAATAGGGAGACAGGAATCATGATAGTGCGTACATTGGAGACAGCAGAGCGCGGCGGGCGGCGCATTGTCAGCAAAGGCTGGGAGAGCACACGCCTGCTGCTGAAGAACGACGGCATGGGATTTTCTTTCCATGTAACCACCATTTATGCGGGCGCCAGCCTGGAGTTGCACTACCAGAACCACCTGGAGTCGGTGTATTGCATGAGCGGCGAAGGCGAGATCGCCGATCTGGCCGGCGGACAAGTTTACCCCATCGGGCCCGGCACGATCTACGCGCTGGATCAGCACGACAAACATGTGTTGCGCGCGTTTACCGAAATGAAAATGGCCTGCGTATTCAATCCGCCCCTGCATGGCAAGGAAGTTCATAACGCGCAGGGCGCATATGAATTGCAGGCGGAAGAAATTCGCGATCCGGCGTAGTGTCGCTCAGCGGAATTTGCCCGCCGGACGCGCCATCGACCGCCCTTGATGCGGGCGGGCAATCGCGAGAAAGCAAGCGCCGATGGTTCTGACTTTTCTGTTTTTTCTGGGCGTGTTTGCGCTTATCGGCATCGCCTCGATTTTCAGCAGCCGTGGCACCAAGCAGGATTATTACCTGGCCAGCAGTTCGGTGGCACCCTCGCTGGTCGGCTTGTCGGCGGTTGCCACCAACAACAGCGGCTTCATGTTCATCGGTGTCATCGGTTACACCTATGCGACCGGCCTGGCTTCCATCTGGCTGATGCTGGGCTGGATTGCGGGAGATTACCTGTCATCCATTTTTGTGCATGGCCGTTTGCGGGCGGCGACGCAGGCTTCGGGCGAAGCCAGCTTTGCGGGGGTGCTGAGCCGCTGGAATGGCGGGCAGGGGCGCTTGTTGCAGGCAGTCATCGGCGGAATTTCGCTGCTCTTCATGCTCGCTTATGCCAGCGCGCAACTGGTGGCGGGCGGGAAGGCGCTGCATGTGCTGTTCGACTGGCCGACATGGTCGGGCGCCGTCATCGGTGCGGTTCTGGTGATGGCTTACTGTTTCGCCGGCGGGATACGCGCATCCATCTGGACGGATGCGGCCCAGTCGGTGGTCATGATGCTGGCCATGGGGACGCTGTTGTTTGTGGCGACATCCAGTCTCGGCGGAGTGGGCGCGGCGATCGGTCAAATGAACGAGGTGGCGGGATTCATGGACTGGTTTCCCGGGGATATGGTGCTGCCCGGCCTTGCCGGTGGCGCGCTGTTCGCCGTCAGTTGGGCGTTTGCCGGCTTGTCTGTCATCGGCCAGCCACACATCATGATCCGCTTCATGGCGCTCAACGATGCGGGAAAAATGAACCGGGCAAGATTGTGGTACTACCTGTGGTTTACCGCTTTCTATGCGATGGCAACCGGTGTCGGCCTGCTGTCCCGGGTATATCTCAACGATCCCGGCACGTTCGATGCCGAACTGGCGCTGCCTGCCATGGCCCTGCAATTGCTCCCGCCGGCCATGGTGGGCCTGATACTGGCCGGAATCTTCGCCGCCACGATTTCCACGGCAGACTCCCTGATTCTCGGCTGCTCTTCCGCGCTGACCCACGATTTGCTTCCGCACGGGGTGGAAAATACCAGGCTGATAAAAGCCGGGACGGCAGTCATCACGCTGGTCGCCCTGTCGTGGGCGTTACTCAACACGCAAAGCGTATTCAGCCTGGTCGTCATGGCCTGGTCCGGTTTGGCCAGCGCGTTCGCTCCCTTGCTGATCGTGCTGACCTTCGGGGGTAAACCCGGCGCGAGAATCAGCCTGGCCGCCATTTTTACCGGTTTGTCGGTTGCGCTTCTCTGGCGTTACGCCGGCTGGCATAACGCCATTTATGAAGGGATGCCCGGCATCCTGGCCGGCCTGGCCGTGTTATCCACACACTTTCTTGGCGGTCTGCAAAGCCGGGTGGCAAGGTAGGCCAGGCTGCCTTGCGGCGGCGAGACACACGAGGAAGGGGGCGGGGAAAACCGGAGTTATGCCCGCGGCTTCCAGCGCTTCAGCAGCAGCGCGTTGCTGACCACCGACACTGAACTCATCGCCATCGCTGCGCCGGCAATCACCGGGCTGAGCATGCCCAGCATGGCGAGCGGGATGCCCAGCACGTTGTAGGCGAAGGCGAAGAACAGGTTCTGGCGGATTTTCCTCAGCGTGGCGCGCGACAGCGAAATCGCATCCGCCACACCCGCCAGATCGTTGCGCATCAGGGTGATGTCCGCCGCTTCGATGGCGATATCGCTGCCGCTGCGCATCGCAAAACTGACATCGGCGGCGGCCAGCGCGGGCGCATCGTTGATGCCGTCGCCGGCCATGCCGACCAGCTGACCGCCGGTCTTGAACGATTGCACCTGCGCGGCCTTGTCCTGTGGCAGCACCTCGGCGCGAAATTCCGCGATGCCTGCCTGCGCCGCGATGGCCTGCGCGG
>JAUYGW010000246.1 GCA_030690245.1 Gallionella sp.
ATTCAACGGCATGATGTTGTAGAGATTGTCGCCGGTGGTCTCGTTCTTGCCGTCAACATAACTGACTACGCCCGTTGCGGTGAAACTGCCATAGCCGCCGGATTCCGCCAGCGGCATGTGACCGGAAATATCCATGCCGTAAAGGCGTGCGCGCTGGTTGACGAACTGGAGGAAGACGAATCCGTTTGTCCTGGCCACGTTTGCGGCGGTACATACACCGGCTCCGGTAAAGCAGCGCTGGGCATCGATGTAATCCTGCACCTGGGTGTAATAGGGCGTCACTTTCACACCCCAGCTCTCCTGTTCCTGGCCGTGCCAGTCGGCAGTCGCGCTGAGGGTATGCGCTACTTCCGGTTTCAGGTTCAGGTTGCCGACATAGCCGTTGCCGTCGCCGGCCATGTTGATCATGTACATGGCCATGCCGCCGGTCGACCAGGTGTAACGCTCGTAGAGATTGGGCGAGCGGGTCTTCTGGGCGAAGCCGAACTCATAAGTTTGCGTGGAAGAAGGCGTGAAGCGGGCCAGCGCGGTCAGGTCCCAGTTGTGATCGGTCTTCTCGCGGTTGGCGTTATTGAAGGCGGTGGCATCCGCGACGTAGGACGCGCCATACCCCTGCACTATGCCCGTGTTCATGTCGACGGTTTCGTGGCGAACGCCGAATTGCCCCAGCCATTGCGGATTCCATTGGGCCTCCCATTCGCCGAAGAGCGCCAGCCGGTCGCGCTCGCCGTTGTTGATGTTCCAGAAGGTGTTTGGCCACATTCCTTTGCCGGACGGATCCCACCAGTCGTTGAGGCGGTATTGCTGTACCTCGGCGCCCACGCGGAGCAGGTCGCGCTCCGACATAATGATGTTCGCCTTGGCGACTACGCCGCTGTTCTTGCCATCGGTGTCCATCGGCATGCCTGCCGCACAGGTGGCACTCGGGGTACACGGAATGCCGCTATTCGCGTAACTGGCCGGTGCGAGAGAGCCGTACCAATAGAGCTTGTCATCGAAAAACTGCATCTTGTGCCGCGTGTGTTCATGATAGGCGCGCGCTTCCAGTGCGCCCCAGTCATATTGGCCTGCATAGCGCAGATTGAACTGCTGGCTGTCGTTGCCGGTCATGTCCATGCGCTGGTTCGGCCAACCCTGGTAGGGAATGTCCTGCACACCGAACTTGAATTCGACCAGATGGTTTTCATGGCGCAGTGCAAAATTCAGCGATTGATTCGTCGATTTGTACATGCTTGAACCGACTTCGTCGCCCCCGAGGACGCGGTCGCCTGCATCCTTGGCGGCGGCAGCCGCGTTGGCATAATACGATGCCGGTTTAAAATCCCCGCCAGCCGAGTAATCGCCGGCCTTGGTGGTAGAGCCGCTGTAGGTCACGCTCAACTGCTCGCCCGCGATCATGGCCGAAAGATTGCCGCCTTGCGCGTTGCCGTTGCTGCGGTAAAAAGCCCCGGCTTGCCCCTTGAGCAATGTCCCGCCGTCTACTGCGAACTCGGGCGCGGCGGAATCCACCTGGATCGTGCCACCGATGCTGTCGCCGCCGACGCTTACCGGCGTGATGCCGGCAAATACCTTGACGCTGCCTACGTTGGACGGGTCGATGTAGGAAAGCGGCGGATTCATGTGGTTGCCACAGGCGGAAATCAGGTCCATGCCGTCGACCTTGATGCGCAGGCGGTCGTCGGCCAGACCGTGTATTGCGGGCAGGCTGGAGACGCCGCCGGCGCCGTAAAGGCTGACGCCCGGCTGTCCGTCGAGCAGTCTTGCCGTATCGCTGGTGGCGGCACGCTGGCGGGCAATGTCGATGCCGCCGAGAGCCGAGTCGCTCAAGGCGGGTAGTGGCTGGACTTTTTTCCCAATCACCTCGACATCGGGCAAGGCTGCCACGGTTGCTTCCGCCGCAAACGCGCCGGGCGCAAACGCCAGCGCGACACAAATTGTTATACGCTTGAATTGCATTGCTCTTTCCCCTTGAAATTTATCTGCTTGTTCGTTCTGATTAATAAAAATTGCGGCGCGATTATCTATGCAATTTATTTGCCTGGGAATGTGGCATATTGTCGCGCGACAATATGTCGCACCTGCTTTGGTGCAACATATTGCGGCGTAGGCTCACCTTCAGGTTGCGGCGTAGCCACAATATGTCGCACCCCGCGCATTTGCCGGTTTTCAGCCAGGCACGCGCAAAAAATTCATCCTGATGTCATAATTGCGGCACACAATTACCCACACGGAGATTCACAACATGGCAAGAATGGTGCAATGCGTAAAACTGGGGCGCGAAGCGGAGGGTCTGGATCGCCCGACTTACCCCGGCCCGCTGGGTCAGCGGATTTTCGAGAATGTTTCCAAGGAAGCCTGGCATGGCTGGATCAAGTTCCAGACCATGCTGGTGAATGAAAACCGCCTTAATCTCGCCGATGCGTCGGCGCGCAAGTTCCTTGCCGCGCAAATGGAAAATTATTTCTTTGGCGAGGGCACGCAAATGCCGCAGGGGTATACCCCCCCCAGAAGCTGATAGCACCCTGCCTTGGCCAAAAAATTCGCACCGCAGCAATTCCTGAACCGCGAACTCGGCCAGCTCGAGTTCAACAGGCGCGTGCTGGCGCAGGCCGAAGACGCAACCATTCCGTTACTGGAGCGGTTGAAATACCTGTGCATCGTCAGCAGCAATCTCGACGAGTTTTTCGAGATCCGCGTGGCGGGGTTGAAGGAGCAGATCAAGCTGGGCGGTATCGCCGTCGGCGCCGACGGCATGACCGCCAAACAGATGCTCAAGCTGGTGCGCGAACAGGCACGCCAATTGATCGAGCGGCAATACCAGCTATTCGATGCCGACATCATTCCCGCGCTCGCCGGACAGGGCGTCCGGTTTTTGCGCCGCACCCAGTGGAATGAAACGCAGCAGGCATGGGTCAGGGATTTTTTCTTTCGCGAAGTGATGCCGGTATTGACCCCGATCGGGCTCGACCCGGCGCACCCCTTCCCGCGCGTGCTCAACAAGAGCCTGAATTTTGCCGTGGAGCTGCAAGGCAAGGATGCCTTCGGGCGCAATTCGGCGCGCGCCGTCGTTCAGGCGCCGCGCGTGCTGCCGCGCACCATCCTGATGCCGCCGGAAATCAGCGGCTGCGAACAAGGCTTCGTGTTTCTCTCCTCGACCCTGCACGCGCATGTCGGCGAACTGTTCGCCGGCATGGAAGTGCTCGGCTGCTACCAGTTCCGCGTGACGCGCAACAGCAACCTGTTTGTCGACGAGGAGGAAATGAAAAACCTGCGCCTCAGCCTGCAGGGCGAGTTGCCGCAACGCCATTTCGGCGATGCGGTGCGCCTCGAGATTGCCGACAATTGCTCGCCGCAAATCGCCGAATTGTTGCTCAAGGAATTCAGCCTCGCCCCGGAGGATTTATACCGCGTGCATGGCCCGGTGAACCTGGTGCGCCTGATGGAAATCCCCAATCTGGTGGCGCGCGACGACTTGAAGTTTCCCGCTTTCGTGCCCGGCGTGCCGCTGGTGATCCAGAAAAAGGGCGCGGATATGTTCAAGGCGATCCGCAAGGGCGACATCCTGCTGCATCATCCTTTTCAATCCTTCAAGCCGGTGATCGATTTCATCCAGCAGGCCGCCAGCGACCCGGGCGTTGTGGCGATCAAGCAGACCGTGTACCGCACCGGCGTGGATTCAGCGCTGATGGAAGCCTTGATCGGCGCGGCGCAGCGCGGCAAGGAAGTGACGGTGGTGGTGGAACTGATGGCGCGCTTCGACGAGGAGGCCAACATCAACTGGGCGACCCGCCTGGAGGAAGTGGGTGCGCATGTGGTGTACGGCGTGGTCGGCCACAAGACCCATGCGAAGATGCTGATGGTGGTGCGGCGCGAGGACGGCAAGCTGCGCCGCTACGTGCATCTCGGCACCGGCAATTACCACCCGCGCACCGCGCGGCTCTACACCGACTTCGGCCTGTTCACCTGCCATGAAGAGATTTGCGCGGATGTGAACGAAGTGTTCGGCCAGCTCACCAGTCTCGGCAAGGCGCGCAAGCTGCACCACCTGTGGCAGTCGCCGTTTTCGCTGCACATTGAAGTGTTGCGCGCCATTCAGAATGAAACCCGTCTCGCCAGGGCGGGCAAGCGCGGCCATATCATCGCCAAGATGAATGCGCTGCTGGAACCGGAAACCATCAACGCGCTTTACGAGGCATCCGCTGCGGGCGTGAAGGTGGATCTGATCGTGCGCGGCGTATGCGCGCTGCGTCCCGGTGTGAAGGGCCTGTCGGAAAACATTAAGGTGCGTTCGGTGATCGGACGTTTTCTGGAACACACGCGCATCTTCTATTTCCGCAACGACCTGAAACACGATGTGTATCTCGCCAGTGCGGACTGGATGGACCGAAATTTCTTCCGCCGCATCGAGGTGTGCTTCCCGGTGCTCGACAAAAAGCTCAAGAAGCGTGTTATCGGCGAAGGGTTGAAGGTTTATTTGCAGGACAATTGCCAGGCATGGGACATGGATGGCGAGGGGCATTACCGGCGCAAGAACACCCGCCGCGCCGCGCCGAAATGCGCGCAGGACGAACTGCTCAGGCAGCTCGCCACTTCGTCGGATAAAACGGCTTAGGGTTTCTTGGGGCGGCCGGTCTTGATCTTTTCCAGTCCGGCCAGGGAACGCTTCAACTGCGCCGCATTCATTTCAGCCAATGCTTTCAAGCCGGCGCGCAGCACTTCGCTTTTCTTCACCGGCAGCCCGGCCTTCAGGCAGGTCTCTTTAATTGCGGCAATCTTCTGATATTCGCTTTGCGGCATGGTGAAGCTGTCGCGCACCACTTTCTCTTTGTGTTCTTTCTTCGGGTGTTCTTTCTTCGGATTCTTCGCCGCCGCTTTTTCCGGGGCTGTGACTTTCTCTGCCACAGCCTTTGTTGCAGGGGTTTTTACCGTAGTCGCCGCAGTCTTTTTGGTTGTCATGCCATTCCTTTCGGATTAAAGTGCCCCTTCGGATTAAAGTGGCAACAGTAGTGTATAGGGGATGTGCCGGCGAATGAAATGTAATATAGGGAGGCCGTGGTGGACATGATTCTGTGGCGGCATGCGGAGGCGGCGGATGGCACCCCCGACCACGACCGCGAACTTACCGCGAAGGGCGCCAAGCAGGCGGAGAAGGTCGCCGCCTTTCTGCATCGGCATTTACCGGAACATTCGCGCATCCTGGTCAGCCCGGCGACGCGCGCACAACAAACCGCTGCGGCACTCACCAGCCGCTTCACTCTTGCACCCAGCATCGCACCCGGGGCTTCCGCACAAGCAGTATTGCAGGCGGCGCACTGGCCGGATGCGGGCGGCACGGTGCTGGTAGTCGGGCATCAGCCGACCCTCGGCGAAGTCGCGGCGCAGTTGCTGGGCTGCAATGACTATTCATTAAACATCAAGAAGGGCGCGCTGTGGTGGTTCAGCCGGCGCGAACGCGAGGGTTCGGTGCAGGTCGCCTTGCGTCTGGTTATCGCGCCGGACTTTCTGTAAGGATCACTGGTAAATCTGGGAGGACAACATGTTTGAATCAGCCGAGCTCGGCCACAAGATAGACAAGGAGACTTACGACAAGGAAGTGCCGCCGTTGCGCGAAGCCTTGCTGGAAGCGCAAATGGAGCTGGCCAAGCTGGCGAAGTTTCCGGTCATCATTCTGGTGGGCGGTGTGGATGGCGCGGGGCGGGGCGAAACCGTCAATCTGCTCAACGAGTGGATGGATCCGCGCTTTATCCAGACCCACGGCATGGGCGAGCCATCGGATGAGGAGCTGGATCGCCCGATGATGTGGCGGTTCTGGCGCGAGCTGCCGCCCAAAGGCAAAATCGGCGTATTTCTCGGCTCCTGGTACACCTGGCCGATACTCAACCGGGTGGCCGGCCGCACCAAGACGGCCGATCTCGACCAGAGCCTGGAGCGCGCAAAACGCCTTGAAACAATGCTGGTCGATGAAGGCGCGCTGATCCTCAAATTCTGGATGCACCTGTCCAAGGAGAAACAGGCGAAGCGCCTCAAGCTTCTCGAAAAAGACCCGAAGACCCGCTGGCGTGTCACCAAACGCGACTGGGAACATTACGAGATGTACGACAAGTTTCATGTCGTAAGCGAAAGCGTGATGCGCCACACCAGCACCGCCGAAGCGCCGTGGACCATCGTCGAGGGTTTCGATGCGCGCTACCGCAGCCTGACCGTGGGCAAGGTTATTCTCGACGCGATCCGCAAACGTCTGGATGAAGCCGGAAAAAATGTGGCGGAGATTTCCGCGCCGCCGCCGCTGCCGTCGATCGACAAGCTGCATATTCTGAAGACGCTGGATCTCAGCCAGAAAATCGACAAGAAGGATTTTCAGGCCGAGCTGGAAAAATACCAGGGCAAGCTCGCGCTGTTGACGCGCAGCCCGAAATTCAATGACCTCACCGTATTAGCCATGTTTGAAGGCAACGATGCCGCCGGCAAGGGTGGCGCGATCCGTCGCATCACCGGCGCGCTGGATGCGCGCCAATACAACATTGTTCCGGTCGCCGCACCCACCGAAGAAGAACGCGCCCAGCCCTACCTGTGGCGTTTCTGGCGGCATATCCCGCGGCGCAACCGGGTGACGATTTTCGATCGTTCCTGGTACGGCCGCGTGCTGGTCGAGCGCGTCGAGGGCTACTGCTCGAAGGCCGACTGGATGCGCGCCTACAGCGAAATCAACGATTTCGAGGCGCAACTGGTGCGCCACAACATCGTGGTGGTCAAATTCTGGCTCTCCATCAGCAAGGATGAGCAGCTCAGGCGCTTCAAAGCGCGCGAAAAGATAGGCTTCAAGCGTTTCAAGATCACCGAGGAGGACTGGCGCAACCGCAAGAAATGGGACGAATACGAGCATGCCGTGTGCGATATGGTGGATCGCACCAGCACCGAAATCGCTCCGTGGACGCTGGTGGAAGCCAACGACAAGAACTTCGCGCGCATCAAGATTCTGAAGACCCTGTGCCGGCAGATCGAAGCGGCGATGAAAAAGAAAAAGGGAAGTTAGTCTGGAAAAACGCAATTGAGCCACGGATGAAAACGGATTGACAATGGGTTATATCGGCTTTCCCCATGCAGTTGGTGAGAAATGCCAAACTTCCGTAACGCGATGTTTTATCCGTGCTTATCCGTGTAAATCCGTGGCTAACTGAGATTTTAGGGTTAGTGTAATCTGCCCACCGGCTGCACCAGCACCCACGGGCTGACCACTACCGCCCATACCAGCGCATCGGTTTCAGCCCACTCGCGCGCCTGTTCATCCGACACCCGCGCTACCTTGCCCGCCATCGCCCATTGCTGGATCTGTTCCACATTGTCTTCGGACATCTGAAATGCGACCTCGACCAGATCCAGATCGGCGGAGACCATCAATGCCGTGCCGCCGGCAAAGAAGCGCTGCAATTCCTTCCACGCGATTTTCGAAGTTTCAAGATTGATCTTGGCGCGGAATGTCTCGCCGGGATTTGTATTCATCTCAGTCGCCCATCTTCCACGCAATTGCTTCGCCGGCGCGCAGCGGCACCAGCCGATGTTCGCCGAACGCGAGGCTGTCCGGCGCCTGCCAGCTTTCCTTGCGCAGCGTGATCTTGCCGGTGTTGCGCGGCAGGCGGTAATAATCCGCACCGTAAAAGCTGGCGAAGCCTTCCAATCTGTCCAGCGCGCCAAGTTGCTCGAACGCTTCGGCATACAGTTCGATGGCGGCATGCGCGGTGTAGCAGCCGGCGCAGCCGCAAGCCGTTTCCTTGGTGTGCTGCGCGTGCGGCGCGCTGTCGGTGCCGAGAAAGAATTTCGGGTTGCCGCTGGCGGCGGCTTTGCCCAATGCCTCGCGGTGTGTTTCGCGCTTCAACACCGGCAGGCAGAAGTAATGCGGGCGCAGCCCGCCGCTGAACAGCGCGTTGCGGTTGTACAACAGGTGATGCACGGTGATGGTCGCCGCGATGTTGTCCGGCGCGTCCGTCACGAACTGCACCGCGTCGCGCGTGGTGATGTGCTCGAACACCACGCGCAGTTGCGGCAGGTCGCGCAGCAGCGGGATCATCACGCGCTCGATGAACACTGCCTCGCGGTCGAATATGTCCACTGCGGGGTCGGTGACTTCGCCATGCACCAGCAGCGGCATCCCGCAGCGCTGCATTTCTTCCAGCGCGGGATACGCCTTGCGGATGTCCGTCACGCCCGCGTCGGAGTTGGTGGTCGCTCCCGCCGGATACAGCTTGACCGCATGCACTGCGCCGCTTGCAACAGCGCGCTGGATTTCCTTTGCCGTGGTGTTGTCGGTGAGATACAGCGTCATCAGCGGACGGAACCTCGAGCTTGTCGGCAAGGTGGCGAGGATGCGCGTGCGGTAAGCCTGCGCCTGTGAAGTCGTGGTGACCGGTGGCCTGAGATTCGGCATCACGATGGCGCGGGCGAATTGCCGCGCGGTATCCGGCAGCACCGACTGCATCAGCGCACCGTCGCGCAGATGCAGGTGCCAGTCGTCGGGGCGGGTGAGAGTAAGCTGTTGCATGGTGATGTTCCGGCAGATTTGGAGAGGAAGGATTGTAATTCAAAGGCAAGCGCGCTGCGTTTTTCCGTCGCGCGGTGTTAAACTCCGCATCGAAGCTGGCTAGACAGTCGCCGCGTCCGCAAGGGCGGGGAGGAAAGTCCGGGCTCCACAGAGCAGGATGCCGGTTAATGGCCGGACGCCGTGAGGCGATGGAAAGTGCCACAGAAAATACACCGCCGATGGCCCGACTTTGCCGCTCGCAAGAGCGGCAAAGTCTTCTCAGGAAGAACAGGGGCGAAAGCTCCTGTGAATATTGAGAAGGGATCAGGTAAGGTTGAAATGGCGAGGTAAGAGCTCACCGCGCTGGTGGCAACATCAGTGGCAGGGTAAACCCCATCCGGAGCAAGACCAAATAGGCAGGCCATGACGTTGCTCGCGTCGCCTGCGGGTAGGTTGCTTGAGCGTCAGGTAACGAAACGCCTAGAGGAATGACTGTCCACGACAGAACCCGGCTTACCGGCCAGCTTCACCTCTTTTACAAAATGATATAAATTTTCCGGATCAGTCACGATGAACCATGATGTTTTTAACGGCGATGCCGACGGCATTTGCGCGCTGCATCAACTGCGGCTCGCTTTTCCTGCGGCCAATAACCTCGTCACCGGCACCAAGCGCGAGATCGACCTGCTCCGGCGCGTGGAAGCCGGCCCCGGCGACGAGGTGACGGTGCTCGATCTGGCCTTGAGCCAGAACCGGGATGCCCTGCTTGCGCTGCTCGGCAAGGGAGCGAAGGTCAGCTATTTCGACCACCATGTTGCGGAGGATATTCCGGAGCATCCCAACTTGACCGCCATGATCGACACCAGCCAGGATGTCTGCACCAGCCTGCTGGTGAACCGGCATCTGTCCGGCAAGCATCTGGCCTGGGCGGTCATCGGCGCGTTCGGCGACAATCTCCACGAAGCCGCATACCAGGCCGCCAAGCCGCTCGGCCTCAACCTCCAGCAACTCAACATGCTGCGCGAACTGGGCGAGTGCCTCAACTACAACAGCTACGGGGAGTCCGTGGAGGATTTGAATTTTCACCCGGCGGAGCTGTACCGCATCCTGCACCAGCACAAGAACCCGTTCGTCTTTGCTAATGAAGACGGTGTTTTTGAAATACTGAAGCAGGGGTACGCCGAGGATATGGCTTTCGCCCGCGCCATTCGTCCGGAGCATGAAACCGCGAACGGCGCGGTTTACATTCTTCCCGCCAAACCCTGGAGCCGCCGCGTGAGCGGCGCTTTTGGCAACACCCTCGCCACCACCTCCCCCGATCGCGCCCATGCCGTCCTGACGCAGCGCAGCGACGGCGCTTTTGTCGTCAGCGTGCGTGCGCCGCAGTCCAGCAATGGCGGCGCCGACATACTATGCTCCCGCTTCGCCACGGGAGGCGGAAGAAAGAGGGCGGCGGGAATCAACCGGCTTCCGGAAAACGAACTGCCGCGGTTCATGCAGGCGTTCGACGAGGTGTTTTCCGCAGCATCGTAATTACAGGCGCCAGAACCCAGCTTACCGGCTAGTGTAGTGTTGCACGCTATGTGGACTTATGCCAAAGTGCAGAACGGCATTGTAGGTCGGGTTTCAACCCGACATGTCGGGCTAAAGCCCGACCTACAAGGGTTTGCGCTTAAGTGCCGTCAAGAACGATGCACTACACTAGGGAAGGTCTGAACAAGTAGCCAAAAATGAAAACGCCGAATCCACAATCTGCCGCGAATGCTGAAATTGGCAAGAAACGCCCACATTGTTGGGCATTTCGCCTGTCCTTCCGGCCCATTTCCCGTTCATCAGGCGCA
>JAUYGW010000247.1 GCA_030690245.1 Gallionella sp.
CCTGCTGCGGCTCGTCGGCCCGCAGCGGCAGGTTCACGTAAATCTCGCCGAGGCAGAACCGCGAGCCGTGCGTGCGCGACAGCAGCAGGGAGTGCTTGCCGCGCCACCCGATTCCGGCCTTGCGTGCCAGCTCCTTTTCCATGACTGGTGCGCTGTCGGCAAAGACTCGTCCTTCAAATCCGGCAACCTCGGCGCGGATTTTTTCCGCCAGTTTCGCCAAACGGTTGCGCATCACCTTGTGGTAATCGCGCCCCAGCGCATAGCGCGAAATGAAAGCGCGTTCGCCTGCCTCCAGCACCTGCCAACTGTCGCGCGCGTTGGGCGGCGCGTAATTCATGCGCAACGAAATCACCCGCAGCGTGCCGGGCAGCAGCTCTGCCGGGCGGCTGCGTTTGGTGCCATGTTTTGCCATATAATCCATCTCGCCGTGCATGCCGAGTGCGAGCCATTCCAGCAGGCCGGCTTCCGCCGCCGAAAGGTCGGTGTCGCTGATGCCCACGGCCTGAAAGCCTAGCTCATGCGCCCATGTGCGTATTTGTGCGGCAAGCGCAGTGTAATTTATCGATTGAGGAACTTCGTTTTGCATAGTCCGGATGATAGCCGAACCAGTATCACTCTCGCGGATGAAAACGCAACCCTTGCGCTGGCGCAACGCCTCACCGCGCGGCTCAAGCCCGGCATGGTGATCTATCTGCATGGCGATCTCGGTGCAGGAAAAACTACGCTGGTGCGCGGCGTGCTGAATGCGCTGGGTTATGCCGGCCGGGTGAAAAGTCCCACCTACACGCTGGTTGAGCCATACCAGGCTGTGGGGTTAGACTTGCGCCACTTCGACCTGTACCGCCTGCACGACGAGGAAGAATGGGAAGCGGCCGGCTTCCGCGACGAGTTCGACGGGCGCAATGTCTTTTTCATCGAATGGCCGGAAAAGGCGCGAGGATTGATCCCGCAAGCCGATGTGGAAATTGCGTTCGAGATTCTGGAACAAGGACGCAACGCGGAAATCCATGCCAATACGGAAATGGGCAGGCAATGCTTAGAGCAGTTGTAAAACTCGCAACACTTTTGATCCTCTGCTGGCTGCCGCAGCAGGCCTGTGCAGCGGTCGCCGTCAGTGCCGCACGTATCTGGCCGGCGCAGGATTACACGCGCCTGACGCTCGAATCCAGACAGGCCATCCGCCACAACATGTTCACCTTGAGCGATCCGGAACGCCTGGTCATCGACCTGGAAGATGTCGAGCTCGGCGACATGCTCAACGGCCTGACCAAGCTGGTCGGCGAAGACGACCCCTACATCAGGAGCGTGCGCGTCGGACAGTTCAAACCCGGCGTGGTGCGCTTGGTGCTCGACCTGAAGAGCGAAGCCAAACCGCAACTGTTCGTCCTCAAACCGGTCGGCGAATACGGCTACCGCCTGGTGCTGGACGTATACCCCGCGCAGCCGCTCGACCCGCTGATGGCCTTGCTCGAACAACCCAAAGTTTCGGATGCGCAAGCTGCCAGCGCTCCCGCCACAACCGTGCAGGCTGCAGAAGAACCGCCTGCCGGAGAAAAACCCGGGCTAGCCCAAGACTTGGGCATCGGCAAAATTGACACGCGACTTCCGTCCGCAGCCCCTCCCCCAAAAAACATACCTGAACTGCGCGCCCGCACGCTGATTGTCGCAATTGATGCCGGGCATGGCGGCGAAGACCCGGGCGCAATCGGCAGCAAAGGCTCACGCGAAAAAAACGTCACGCTGGCAATTGCCCGCAAGGTAAAAACGCTGATCGATAGCTTGCCGAATATGCGCGGCGTACTGATACGCGACGGTGATTACTTTATCCCGTTGATCGGGCGCGTTGCCAAAACGCGCAAGGTGAACGCGGACTTGTTCATCTCCATTCATGCCGATGCCTTTATAAAAAAAACCGCGCGCGGCTCATCGGTGTTCGCGCTCTCCGAACACGGCGCGACCAGCGCCGTGGCACGCTGGCTGGCGAAAAAGGAAAACGAAGCGGACCTGATCGGCGGCGTGAACATCGCGGTGAAAGACCCCTACCTGGCGCGCACCCTGCTCGACCTGTCTCAGACCGCCACCATCAATGACAGCATGAAGCTGGCCAAGCATGTGCTGAATGAACTGGGCGACATCAACGACCTGCATCGCGGCCATGTCGAGCAAGCCGGGTTCGCCGTGCTGAAATCGCCGGACATCCCGTCCATCCTTATCGAAACCGCCTTCATCAGCAACCCCAGCGAAGAGCGCCGTTTGAACGACGAGAACTACCAGATGAAAATCGCCAATGCGATCCTCGGCGGCGTCAAACGCTACTTCGCGCAGAACCCGGCGCTGTCCAAGCCAAAGTTCGCGCAGGCGGAGTTTTAAGCCGGAAACACGCCCGTACTCAAATAGCGATCCCCACGGTCGCAGACGATGAACGCGATGGTCGAGTTCTCGACCTGTTGCGAGATGCGCAGCGCGACGGCCAGCGCGCCGCCGGACGAGATGCCGCAGAAGATGCCTTCCTCGCGCGCCAGGCGGCGCGTCATGTCTTCCGCATCGCGCTGGTTCACATATTCCAAACTGTCCACATTTTTGCCGTCGTAAATTTTCGGCAGATAGGCTTGCGGCCATTTGCGGATGCCGGGAATCTGCGCGCCCTCTTCCGGCTGCACGCCGATGATCTGGATATTGGGATTCTGTTCCTTGAAAAATCGCGAGCAGCCCATGATGGTGCCGGTGGTGCCCATGCTGCTGACGAAGTGCGTGAGCCTGCCTTGCGTGTCGCGCCAGATTTCCGGTGCGGTGCCCTCGTAATGCGCCAGCGGATTGTCGGGGTTGGCGAATTGGTCGAGGATGATGCCCTTGCCTTCGGCACGCAGTTTTTCCGCCGTGTCGCGCGCCAGCTCCATGCTGCCTTCTTTCGCTGTCAGCACCAGTTCCGCTCCATATGCATGCATGGTCTGGCGGCGTTCCATGCTCTGGTTATCCGGCATCACTAATATCATTTTATAGCCGCGCACCGCCGCCGCCATCGCCAGCGCGATGCCGGTGTTGCCGCTGGTCGCCTCGATCAGCGTGTCGCCCGGCCGGATGTCACCGCGCCGCTCGGCACGCATGATCATCGACAGCGCCGGACGATCCTTCACCGAGCCGGCGGGGTTGTTGCCTTCGAGCTTGGCGAGGATGACATTCGAGGTGTTGCCGGGAATGCGCTTGAGCCTGACTAACGGGGTGTTGCCGACAAAATCTTCTATGGATGGATACATATTATCCTGCTGCTTTAAGCATCTGCTCCACATACCTCGCCACGCCCTGCTCAACCGTCAGGAACGCTTCGGCATAGCCGCTGTTGCGCAGCGCGCCGATGTCGGCCTGGGTGTAGCTCTGGTATTTGCCGCGCAATGCCTCGGGGAACGGGATGTACTCGATCAGGCCCTGCTGTTGCAGCTCGGCGAGGCCCAGCGCACTCTTGCCTTCGGCGTTGCGCAGGGTGTTGACGGTCGCCGCCGCCACGTTGTTGAAGCTCTGCGCCTGCCCTGTGCCGAGATTGAAGATGCCGGATTTGTGCGGATTGTCGAGGAAGTACATATTGACCTTGACCACGTCTTCCACCGAGACGAAGTCGCGCAATTGCCCGCCGTTGGCGTAACCGTCGCAGCCCTCGAACAGTTTCACCTTGCCTTCGGCGCGATACTGGTTGAAGAAGTGGAACGCGACCGAGGCCATGCGCCCCTTGTGTTGTTCGCGCGGGCCGTACACGTTGAAGTAGCGCAGGCCGACGATCTGCGCGTTGCGCTTGTGCCAGCGGCGCCGCACGATCTGGTCGAACAGGAATTTGGAATAGGCGTACACGTTCAGCGGCGCCTCGCATTCGCGGTTTTCCCGGAACGCATTGCCGCCGCCGTACACCGACGCGGATGAGGCATACAGGAACGGCACTTCCTCGTTCTGGCAGTAGTTCAGCAACTCCAGCGAGTACTGGTAATTGTTGTCCATCATGTAGCGACCGTCGGTTTCCATCGTGTCGGAGCACGCGCCCTGATGCAGCACCGCGCTGACCAGGCCGTCGAAAAAGCCTTCCTGCATTTTTTTCAGGAAGTCCTTTTTATCCAAATAGTCGGCGATTTCGCAATCGGCCAGATTCCTGAACTTATCGGCGTTCTTGAGGTTGTCCACCGCGATGATGTTGTGCTCGCCGCGCTCGTTGAGCGCTTTGACCAGGTTGGAACCGATAAACCCGGCGGCGCCGGTAACGATGTAGTACATGACATCCCCTTTAAAAATTTGTCGTAGGGGCGTATGGCATACGCCCTTTTTGAAAAACAATACGCCTATTTTTGATACGCCATCAAGGGCGTATTGCCATACGCCCCTACACCTTCATATCCTGAATAATTTCTTCGCGCGACACCACCGCCGTCCCCAGCTTGCCGACCACGATGCCTGCCGCGCGGTTGGCGATGTGCATCGCATCGGGCAAATCCGCGCCGCTCGCCAGCATCACCGCCAGCGTGGCGATCACGGTGTCGCCCGCGCCGCTGACATCGAACACTTCGCGGGTTTGCGTCGGCTCGTGCAGCGCTTCGTTGGCGCGGTATAGGCTCATGCCATCCTCGCTACGCGTAACCAGCAGCGCATCGAGCTGCAATTCGGTGCGCAGTTTTTCCGCCTTGCTGTTGAATTCCGCATCGCTCTTCCAGCTGCCCGCCACTTCGCGGAACTCGCTGCGGTTCGGCGTGAGCAGCGACGCGCCGCAATAGCGCGCGTAATCGTCGCCCTTGGGATCGACCAGCACCGGTTTGCCCGCTGCGCGCGCCAGGCGGATCATCTCGGCGATATGCGCCAGCCCGCCCTTACCGTAATCGGACAGGATCACCACATCCGCTTCCGGCAGCTTGACGCGGAAATCCGCCAGCTTCGCATTCAACACCTCATGGCTGGGCTGGGTCTCGAAATCGATGCGCAGCAACTGCTGGTGTCGCGCGACGGCGCGCAGCTTGATCGTGGTCGAAATGCTGTTGTCGCGATGCAGCAGCGCGCTGATGTTGTCGTGCTGCTTGAGCAGTTTCTCCAGACACGCGCCCGCTTCGTCAGCGCCGACCACCGACAGCAAGGTGGCTTGCGCGCCGAGCGCGGCGATGTTGCGCGCCACGTTGGCCGCCCCGCCGGGGCGCTCTTCGACGCGTTCGACCTTGAGCACCGGCACCGGCGCTTCCGGCGAGATGCGGTTGACATCGCCGAACCAGTAACGGTCCAGCATGACGTCGCCAACTACCAATATTTTTGCGTTCTTGAATTCCGGCAATACGCTCATGCCTGCTCTCCGATTTCCTGATTCCAATTCTATTTCAAAATTTCAGGGCGCGATAAATCGCGCCCCTACGATTTCCTGATTGATGTCGAGCAATGCCTGCAACGGGTCTGCCGCCTGGGTGATCGGGCGGCCGATCACCAGATAGCTGGAGCCGGCTTGCAGCGCGGCCAGCGGTGTCATGATGCGCCACTGATCGTCCGCAGATACATTGGCAGGACGAATACCTGGAGTGACCAGACAAAATCCCGCCCCAGCCTTTTTGCGCAATAACGCAGCCTCTTGCGCGGAACATACCACGCCATCCATCCCACTAGCTTGCGCCAATCCCGCCAGACGTAATACCAGTTCTGCAGCCGTTCCGGTGATGCCCAACTCCACAAGGTCTGCCTGCGCCATACTGGTCAGCACCGTCACGGCAATCAATTTTGGCGGTTTAGCAAAATTCGCCAGCCCCTCGCGCGCCGCCTCCATCATGCGCCTGCCGCCAGATGCATGAACATTGACCATCCACACGCCCAACGCGGCGGCGGCTTTGCAGGCCTGCGCGGTGGTGTTGGGAATGTCGTGAAACTTGAGGTCAAGAAATATCTCGAAGCCGCGTTGCTGTAACTGCTCGACCAATCCCGGGCCGGTTGCGGTAAACAATTCCTTGCCGATTTTCAGGCGGCACAGTGCGGGTTGCAACCGCTCGACCAGGGCCAGCGCCGGTGCGGCGGCGGGATAATCCAGCGCGATGATGATTTTCGGATCGTTCATAAAGAATGGGCTTATAACGGTATTCCGGTTTCTTCGCTGCGGCGCGGCGAATAGCTGTCCCAAGCATGGCAGGCCGGGCAGTGCCAGTAAAACTGGCGCGCCTTGAAGCCGCAATGGGCGCAGTGATACATGGCCAGGTTGCGCGTGCGTTTGTGCACCAGATCCTTCACCAGTTCGACATCGGCACGCCTGTCCATCGGCACTTCCAGCAGCCGCGCTTCGAGCAATTTATCCAGTCCCAGCAGAGTCGGGTTTCTTTGCAATTCGTCGCGCACCAGTTGGTAGGCGGCACCCGACCCTTCGTTTTTCAGTACACCGTCGAACACCACGTTCATCAAGTCCAGCGAATGGTATTTTTCCAGGTAGTCGCGCAACAACGCAACACCCTCCACTTCGCGACCCAGGCTACGATAGGCGTTCAGCAGGCGCTCTGCCACCAGCGGCAGATATTGCGCGTCCTGCGTCTCGATATTCTTCCAGATGGCGGCGGCTTCCTCAAGTTTGCCCTCACCGGCCGCCATGTCGCCCAGCATCATGGTGGCGCGCACCGCGTTCGGATAGGCTGTCAACGCCTGCCGCAGATGCCCGCGCGCCGCAGCGGAATCGCCGGCGGCGATTTCCTCGGCAGCCAGTTCGCAATAGAAAAAAGCGGCCAGCTTGCCGTAAGACTGCCCGGATACCGCCGTCAGCCGTTGCGCCACATCGATCGCCTTGAGCCAGTCATGTTCTTTCTGAAACAGCTCCAGCAGAAATTCCAGCGCAGGCTTGGCGTAGCGGGTTTTTTCCAGTTCGAGGAACAGGCTCTCGGCGCGGTCGAAAATGCCCGCTTTCAGATAATCCTGCGCCAGCTCGAAAATCGCCTGCTGGCGCTTGTCGTTATCCAGATCGGCGCGATCCACGAGGTTGTGGTGCATGCGCAGCGCGCGATCCACTTCGCCGCGCCGGCGGAACAGGCTGCCCAGCGCGAAGTGCAGTTCGATGGTTTGCGGATCGACCTTGACCACCTCGATGAATGCTTCGATGGCCTTGTCCTGCTGCTCGTTGAGCAGAAAATTCAGCCCCTGAAAATACGATTGCGGCAACGCGTTTGACTCCGAGAGCAGCTCCTTGATGTCGATGCGCGCGGCCAGCCAGCCCATGCCAAAAAACAGCGGAAAGATAAGCAGCATCCAGGGTTCAAATTCCATTTGGCACCTTCATAAATCCATTTGACGGGCGAATCGCTGCGTCGCATGCGCGCTCATTCCTCGTCTATCTACCGCGATATGCCTCGTCATTCGCTGTGCGGCTCCTTGCGCTTCATCACGTAAAATTAATTTCTAAAGATGCCAAAATACCAAAAATATATCAGGAGGGTTGAATGGGAATTTGCTGCGTTTCGCTGATGTCGGCCATTTTGTTTTTATGCCGGATATCGCGCTTGAGGCGCGCAATTTCGCGGCGTTGTTGCAACACATTGGGGAGCATCGCCAGCACGCCGACCACAGCACCGGCGGCAAAAAAAATCAATACTGCGACCACCAGCGAAGATTGCCATTCATAGCCGAAAAAATAGCGCATTGCGACCGGTTGATCGTTCTTGACCGCAAATCCGAGCAGCGCGATGAACAACACTATCCGCAACGCCCAATTAAGATAACGCATAGCTTTTACCCTTAAAAACAGCCGCAACGATAGCATAAAAAATGGCGGCCATACCTCGCGATATGCCGCCACTTGAGTTGCTTCAAAGCAGAATCAGGGCTTCTGTTCGCAGACCCGTTCCCGCAATTCCTTGCCCGCCTTGAAATGCGGCACATACTTGGCGGGCACTTTCACTCTGTCGCCGGTCTTGGGATTACGCCCCTGGCGTGGCGGGCGGTAATTCAAGCCAAAACTGCCGAAGCCGCGAACCTCGACCCGTCCACCACGCGCCAGCGTGGCGGACAAGGAATCCAGAATCACTTTAACGGCAAGCTCGGCATCCTTGGCCAGCAGTTGCGGGTGCAATTCGGCAAGCCTGGCAATCAAATCGGAACGTGTCATGGTCAATACCTCACTCTCAGGCTTCAGTCTTGCTGCCGCTCATCTTGGCCTTCAGCAACGCGCCCAGGTTGGTGGTTCCGGCATTGGAGCTGCTTTCGGCGGAAAGCTTCTGCATGGCAACCGATTCCTCTGCCTTGTTGAGCGCCTTGATCGACAGGTTGATGCCGCGATTTTTGCGATCCACATTGATGATCACGGCAGTCACGCTATCGCCTTCTTTCAAATGGGTGCGGATATCTTCAACACGGTCGGCCGAGACTTCGGAAGCCTTCAGATAAGCTTCCACGTCGCCGTCCAATGCTATCGTCGCGCCCTTGGCATCCAGGGACTTCACGGTGCCGGTAACCACCGCGCCCTTCTCGTGGCTGGAAGCGAAACCGCCGAACGGATCACCTTCCATCTGCTTGATGCCCAGAGAAATGCGCTCGCGCTCCACGTCGATCGCCAATACCACAGCCTCGACCTCATCGCCCTTCTTGTAGTTGCGCACGGCTTCCTCGCCGGGTTGGCTCCAGGACAGGTCGGACAAATGCACCAGACCGTCGATGCCGCCATCCAGGCCGATAAATACGCCGAAGTCGGTGATGGACTTGATCTGCCCCTTAACCTTGTCGCCCTTCTTGTGGTTGATCGCAAAATCGTCCCAAGGGTTGGACTGGCATTGCTTCATGCCCAGCGAGATACGGCGGCGCGCTTCGTCAATTTCCAGAATCATCACTTCCACTTCATCGCCCAGTTGCACGACCTTGGATGGGTGAATATTTTTGTTGGTCCAGTCCATTTCGGAAACGTGCACCAGCCCTTCGATGCCCTGCTCGATCTCGACAAATGAGCCGTAGTCGGTCAGGTTGGTGACCTTGCCGAACAAGCGCGTGCCTTGCGGATAACGGCGCGCCAGACCACTCCACGGGTCGTCGCCCATCTGCTTGATGCCCAGCGAGACGCGGTTCTTTTCCTGATCGAACTTGAGCACCTTGGCTTCAACTTCGTCGCCCACATTCAATACTTCGGAAGGATGCTTCACGCGACGCCATGCCAAGTCGGTGATGTGCAACAGGCCGTCGATGCCGCCCAGATCAACAAACGCGCCGTAGTCGGTGATGTTCTTGACCACGCCCTTGACGATCGCGCCTTCCTTGAGGTTTTCCATGACTGCTTCGCGGTCGGCGCCCATGCTGGCTTCCATCACCGCGCGGCGCGACACCACCACGTTGTTGCGCTTGCGGTCCAGCTTGATGACCTTCAACTCCATGGTCTTGTTTTCGTAAGGCGTGGTGTCCTTGACCGGGCGGATGTCCACCAGCGAACCCGGCAGGAACGCGCGGATACCGTTGACCATCGCGGTCAGGCCGCCCTTGACCTTGCCGCTGACGAAACCTTCCACGACGCGGCCTTCTTCCATGGCCAATTCCAGATCGTGCCATGCCGCCAGACGTTTGGCTTTTTCGCGCGACAGCTTGGTTTCACCATAGCCGTTTTCCAGCGATTCGATCGCGACGGTGACAAAATCGCCCGCCTTGACTTCGATTTCGCCTTTGGCGTCGAGGAATTCCTCGATCGCAATTAAACTTTCGGACTTCAGTCCGGCATTCACCACCACCATGTTGTGATCAATGCGCACGACTTGTGCGGTGATCAGTTCGCCGGCGCGCATTTCCTTGCGCGTCAGGCTTTCTTCAAACATTGCGGCGAAACTATCGGGATCTTGTACGGCTGCTGCGGTTGCGGTTGCGTTCATCGGAGGTACCTAAAGAAAAATTTCTGCTTACGCAGAGGGTTAGTTAAATTTCCAGAATGACGGAGAGTCAGACGGGGCCTAGCTTTTGGAACCTTTCGCCGGGTAGCGTGCCAGCACTTCCTGAACTGCCTGCTCGATACTCAGAGCCGTGGTATCCAGCAGAATTGCACCCGGTGCCTGCTGCAAGGGCGCCGTGCTGCGTTGAGTATCTCGCTCGTCGCGCGCCTGTATATCTTGCAAAAGGGCGGCGATATTAGCACCCATCCCTTTTTCTTTCAACTGCTTATAACGACGCTCGGCGCGCGCCCCGGCACTGGCGGTCATGAAGATTTTCAATGCCGCATCCGGAAACACCACCGAAGCCATATCGCGCCCGTCCGCCACCAGGCCCGGCGCGCGCCGGAAGGCGCGCTGCCTGTCCAGCAACGCCGCCCGCACCCTGGGTAACGCCGCCACCCTGGAGGCTGCCGCACCGCTTTGTTCGGTACGCAGCTCGTCGCCCACCTTCACGCCATCCAGCCAGATATCCTCCCCTTCAAAAAGGATATCGATGTTCTCCGCCAAGTCAGCCAGCTGCACTTCCGCATCCAGCGCGATGCCGCGCTGTTGCGCCGCCAAGCCCAATAAACGGTACATCGCGCCGCTGTCGAGAAAATGGTAGCCCAGCTGCTGCGCCACCCGTTGCGCCACCGTACCCTTGCCCGAAGCCGAAGGCCCGTCGATCGCGATCACCGGCACGGCCTGCGTCACAGTGGCGAATGCCGCGAAATAATCGGGGAAGGTCTTGGCGACACAACCCGGATTGTTGATGCGCACACCCGCCCCGCCAAATGCGGCCAGCGAGAAGCACATCGCCATGCGGTGGTCATCATAGGTGTCGATACCGGATTGAGGAGCGAGGATCGAGGATCGAGCAAAACCAGCTGCTCCGCTTTCCTCAATCCTGAATCCTTGATCCTCGATCCTGCTTCTCGCTCCTCGATCCTCGCTCCTCAATCCTGTAATTCGAATGTAATCCGCGCCCTCTTCCACCGTCGCGCCGACCTTGCGCAGCTCCGTCGCCATCGCCGCGATGCGGTCGGTCTCCTTGACGCGCCAGCTGGCGATGTTGCGCAGCGTGGTCGTGCCGTCGGCGAACAACGCCGCGACCGCCAGCGTCATCGCCGCATCGGGAATATGGTTGCAGTCCAGGTCGATCGCCTTCAGCTTGCCGTCCGCCGGCGCGCGCGCCTCCATCCAGTTCGGCCCCTGTTCGATCTGCGCGCCCATCAGCACCAGCGCGTCGGCGAAACGCACATCGCCTTGGATGCTGTCGCTGCCCACGCCCTCTATACGCACCGGCCCGCCGCCGATCGCGCCCGCCGCGAGAAAATACGAGGCCGAGGAAGCGTCGCCCTCGACGTAGATCACCCCCGGCGATACATAACGGCTGCCCGCTGCCACCGTGAAGCTGCGCCAGCCGTCGCGCGATACGCTCACGCCAAAGCGCGCCATCATCGCTAGCGTGATCTCGATATAAGGCTTGGAGATCAGCTCGCCCACCACCTCCACCGTCACCTCGCGATCCAGCAGCGGCATGGCCATCAGCAACGCGGTGAGGAACTGGCTCGACACATCGCCGCGCACAGATACTCTCCCCTCTCCCGCTTGCGGGAGAGGGGCTGGGGGAGAGGGTAGGTTTATCTCCAGCGGTGGGAAGCCTTCATTACCCAGATAATCGATGTTCGCGCCCAGCGCGCGCAACGCATCCACCAGGTCGCCGATCGGCCGCTCGTGCATGCGCGCCACGCCGGACAGCTTGTAATGCCCGCCGGACAACGCCAGCGCCGCCGTCAGCGGGCGGAATGCGGTGCCCGCATTGCCCAGGAACAATTCGGCATCCTTGACCGGAAAACGAGCGCAGCGAGTTTCGCTAAAGTTGCCGCCGCAACCAGTCACGCGGAACACATGCGTATCGAGTTGCTCCACGCCGACACCGAGGATACGCAGGCCATCCAGCATGCGTTCGGTATCGTCCGACAGCAGCACATCGCGCACCTCGGTCGCGCCGGAGGACAGCGCAGCCAGCAACAGCACGCGATTGGAGATACTCTTCGAGCCGGGCAGCGTGATCGTGCCGTGGGCGGTCAGCAAAGGGGGAAGGTCGAGATAGTTTTCGGATGTCATTGGGAGCGAACCTTGCAACAGACTGTGCTAAAAATTCAAGGGCGAGATGATACCGCAGAGGGGAATTGTGCGCATGGTTGCCGGGGATGCCGGGGATGCCGGGGATGCCGAGCATTTAACACCGCTCGCCCTGATGTATCGAAGGGGTAATGTGTAGGGGCAGGTCTCAGACCTGCCCTTGATCATTCAAAAAAACAAGTCAACACCGCCGGGGGTAGCCCGGCAGCTAGTCACTTTCTTTTGCGTCGCCAAAAGAAAGTAACCCAAGAAAAGGCGACCCCGGTTTGCCGCCCCTGCGGGGTTCCCTCGATCAACCCCAAGATTACCGGGGATGAAAAGGCGAAATTCAAAAACCTTAAAATCGGTTGGGCACAAAATCGTGCCCACCCTACTAGGGAAGGTCTGAACAAGTAGCCAAAAATGAAAACGCCGAATCCACAATCTGCCGCGAATGCTGAAATTGGCAAGAAACGCCCACATTGTTGGGCATTTCGCCTGTCCTTCCGGCCCATTTCCCGTTCATCAGGCGCA
>JAUYGW010000249.1 GCA_030690245.1 Gallionella sp.
GGTGCGCCTGATGAACGGAAAATGGGCCGGAAGGGCAGGCGAAATGCCCAACAATGTGGGCGTTTCTTGCCAATTTCAGCATTCGCGGCAGATTGTGGATTCGGCGTTTTCATTTTTGGCTACTTGTTCAGACCTTCCCTAAGTTTTCACCCCGACGCACTGGCTGAATGGAAGAAGCTTGATGGTTCCGTACGCGAGGTGCTCAAGAAAAAACTCGCCGAACGTTTGCACAATCCCCGCGTCCCTTCCACCAGACTGCCCGGCCACAAGGATCGCTACAAAATCAAACTGCGGGACGCGGGCTATCGTCTGGTGTACGAGGTGCGCGACAAGGTGCTGATGGTCGTGGTCGTTGCGGTGGGCAAGCGCGAACGCAATGCGGTGTACAAGAGCGCGACCAAGCGGTAAGCACCCGAGAAAGAAATGCGAACCTGCCCCGTTTAATCCGCGTTTAATCCGCGCAATTATTTCAGCGACATTGAAGCCGGAAAATTCGCATGGCTTGGAGCGCAATGAAGGAGACGAGAATAATCATGCAGGAAATATTTAACCATTCCATCTTTGGCAATACGGTTGCCAGCTACCTGTCGGCGCTCGGCATTTTCATCGGCAGCATGGTTGCCATCCATGTTTTCAAGAAATACGTTTTAGGCCGGTTAAAAAAATGGGCCGATGCGACCCATACTTCAATTGATGACTTGCTTGTAAGAGCAATTGGAAAATTCGTTGTGCCGATTTTTTATTTCGGGGCTTTTTACCTTGCGTTGCACACCCTGGTCCTGTCGCCGGATTTTGAACATGGTTTAAGAATCGCGGCAATTGTCCTGATTACCGTGATGTTTGTCATGGCCGCCATTTCTGCGGTTGATTTCGTGCTCCAGTCTTACATAAGAAAATCGGCCGATTCGACGGGAGGAGAGAAGCAACTCAAGGGGATTCGCGGGCTGGTCAATTTTGCAATCTGGATGATCGCGCTGGTCTTTCTCCTGGACAATCTCGGGGTGAAAATATCGGCGGTTGTCGCAGGGCTCGGGATCGGGGGCATCGCAGTCGCATTGGCTGCCCAGGCGGTCCTTGGCGACCTGTTCAGCTACTTCGTCATTTTCTTCGACAAGCCTTTTGAGATCGGCGATTTCATCATCGTCGGCGACAAAATGGGCGTCGTAGAATACATTGGAATCAAGACCACAAGAATCCGCGCGCTGGGTGGCGAGCAACTGGTTTTCTCAAATACGGATCTGACCAATTCGTGCGTCCATAATTTCAAGAAAATGGAAAGGCGAAGAGTGGTTTTCAAGCTGGGGATGATCTATCAAACGCCTGCCGAAAAATTAAAAGCCATTCCTCAAATGGTGAAAAGCATAATCGAGGCGCAGGATGATGCCGCCTTCGACCGGGGGCATTTTGCATCCTACGGCGATTTCAGTTTGGATTTCGAATTTGTTTATTACGTTACCGGCGCCGACTACAACAAATTTATGGATATCCAGCAGGCAATCAACCTGGCAATTTTCGAGGCCTTTGAAAAAGAAGGCATTGAGTTTGCATACCCGTCGCAAACTCTTTTTGTAAACAAGGCCGATTGAGCTTCCGGAAAGGCCGGCTTACGAAGCGCATTTTCCGAAAAACTAAAGGTCCAGGCTTGATTTCTTGTTCCGAACAACACTCCACCCACGTCAGTTCATGTCGCACACCATCCGATCCCTCCTTACCCACGATAAAGCCGCGCTGGAAGCCGCTCTCGGACTGGATGCCGGGAGTGCGCGCATCGAGATGCAATGCTTGCTGCAGGCCGTGTTGCAGGTGAACCGTGCTTACCTGCTCACCCATCCGGAACAGCAACTCGACGCCGGACAGCAGGCGTACTATGCGGCGCTGTTCGAGCGGCGTCTGCGCGGCGAACCCATCGCCTACATCCTCGGCGAGCGCGAGTTTTACGGGCTGACGTTCAGGGTGACGCCCGCGACGCTGATCCCGCGTGCCGATACCGAGTTGCTGGTTGAGTTGGCATTTCAGCGGATTCCGCAACCCTCACCCCAACCCTCTCCCTGTACCCGCAGGGAGCATCCCCGCCGCGAGCGGCAGCAAAGCTGCTCGCACTGGCGAGACGGGAGAGGGAGTTTGTTGCGCGTGCTGGACCTCGGCACCGGCAGCGGCGCGATTGCGCTCTCCATCGCCCATGCGCGGCCGGAAGCGGAAGTGACGGCGGTGGATGCGTCGCATGAGGCGTTGAGCGTGGCGCGGGAGAATGCACTGCGTTTGAACATCGCCAACGTGCGCCTGCTGCGCAGCGACTGGTTTGCGGCACTGGCTGGCGAACGCTTCGACCTGATCGTGTCGAACCCGCCCTACATCGCCGAGGGCGACGCGCATCTCGCGCAGGGCGACCTGCGTTTCGAGCCGCGCGCCGCGCTGGCTTCCGGCGCGGACGGGCTGGACGATATCCACCGCATCGTCGCGGGCGCGAAGGAGCACCTTAATGCCGGCGGCTGGCTGCTGTTCGAACACGGTTACGACCAGGCCGGAAGGGCGCGCGAACTGCTTGGTGCGGCGGGGTACGCCGAGGTGTTTTCGGCGCGCGACCTGGCGGGCATCGAACGGGTGAGCGGCGGGCGGGCTTGCTGACAGGCTGTTTGACACACCTGGTCGCGAACGGTGCGCCAAGCAAGCGGCAAACTGGAGCAGAGATGCAGGAACGTGCCGCACATCTGGGAACTCAAGCACTGGAGCAGCGCCTGACCGTATTCCTTACATTGCTTGAGCCGGTGATGGGGGCATCATGCTGCTGATCGGGCTCGCTATCCTGCTCACAACCATAGCTGGCATATGACCTCGCTGCACGGAAAAGTGCCAAGGGTATTACAGGCGCCGACCTTCAGGGTAAGCGTTTAATAAGCTCAACTGCGGCCTGTTCTACAACTTCCTTGAATGAAATGGCATCCTCTTGCAGCGACTCGTGCGCGGAAGACAGTTCCTGGCCGCCTTCCCAGGCGATCAAACCGTTTTCCCCGTCCCAAATCTGAAGATACATCCTCAAGGAAGCTGTCTTTGTTTCCAGTATGCGTACCCCAAGCGCTCCCCATCGGGGTTTTGATTCCTGACGGAACCCGCCAAGTTTGAGTTGGGCCAGATAACGAGTGCCGGTTACACGGGAAACTTTCTGCAGAGTATCCCGGTTGAAAATTCCCGTTAAGGGGTAATCCTCGAACATCTGCTTATATTCGCCAACAAGCCCCGCACGATTGATTGCGCCGAGTGTTTCCGGCAAGGGCACGATACGCAAGTCGGGGCGAGCCCGTTTCAGCACCCCAGTAAATGCGAGCGCCAGAGCTTGCTTGTCCTCCTCCTGCCCGGTTACGGAAGACGGCGTAATAAAGGCGATTCCTGACGATTTCAACATCTGAGGTTCCAGATGGGTAGCCAAGGCCTGATTGGTTGTATGCTTTTGGCTGGTGACGGCGCAACCGGATAGAAACAACATCGCGATGAACCCCATTATGGGCATCGCCAGCCTTTGTGATCGGGCCAAGGATTGAATCGGGGATTGATTGGCAAGGTGCATTTGATGGGATCCTTTTCTTGTCAGATATTTAGTCCAAATATTTTCTGTCGCCCGTTTTAGTGTATATCAGGGTTGATTTCGTTGCACGCAGACATCTGGTTCGTTTGGGTGCGATTCAAACTGATGTGGCTATTCAAGCGGCCTTTCTGACTTGACCAATAGTTATCCCATTGCCGGTTTGCCCGATTCAGGCGCAAGGCCAGCATGTGCTCGGCGTTTGCGGCGCACCCCACCACGCCCCGGCAGTTTGAGCCGTTTCTGAACGTTGTAGAGATGCGCGCTTTCGATTTCCCCCGAGCCGATTGGTAAATTGCTGGCCAATGCGCGCGGGTAGTCGAGTTGGTCTTTGCAGCGGATCAAATAGCGGTGGCAAGCCCGTACTGCCGCCTCGCTACCCCCCCCTCATCTGCATCAAGGTGCGCCCGCAGGGACTCTATGACTTCGGCACAATTCCCCGATTTGAGTCGTTCTTTCTGTTGGTTGAGCCAAGCCTTGGGCATTTTTGCCGCAGGATAAATCGCCGCAGCAGCGGCACTCAGGTAGTCGCAGACAGGGTAGAAATCAACCAGGTAGCTGTCTTGACTGCCAAAGCGCTCTTCCACTTGCGGCGCCATCTCCGACGGCATGAGCCCGCCCCCTTTCCAAAGCCCGCAGTTCGGGCGCAGCCGAAGAGTTGCTTCCCCTCATCCACAACATCACCTTTCAGCGTTCTGTCCTTGCCCCCGAAAAACATATTTCTTAACTGAGGATCATTGATGTCCGTATATTTAATTGAATAGATTCGTTTGGTTATTGTCTTGTTGCGTATCTATTTGCTGATCCATATTTTTAAGCGCCGGATATAAACATTGTGGTGCTAACTCCATTGACCTCCGAAGCTGCCTTAAAAATTCGCGAGGAGGGATGGATGCAAGGCGCACGGAGCCATGCATGGCCATTCGACTAAGCTGGCAACAATACACCAGCTAAGTCGCTGGTCAACGCAGGAACCGGAATGTGCAAATAGCACATGAGGATTGCGAGTACCGCGCAACGCCGCAGACGCCCTCCTCGCGGATTTTGAAGGCAGCTTCTAAGGCTTGATCTGCTTCAGCTTCAACGGCACGCCGGGCTTCTTCTGCTCCGGCGGCACGCTTGATGCCGCTGCCGCCTTCGCCGCTTCAGCTTCCGCTGCCGCTGCCGCCCGCTCCCAATCTTCTATCGCGACAGCTCGCACTTCCATTTTGGCCGGGCTTTTTTGTGTTGCTTTTTCCTTGGCGGGTTTTGGCGCTGCTGCCGCCTTGGTTTCTGTGACAGCCTTGGTTTCTGTAACAGCGGCTTCGGCGGCAACCTGTGCATTTGCATCGGCCTGCGCTTCCTTTTCCGCCTTGGCCCGAGCTGCTTCTGCCTTGGCCTCCGCTTTGTCCTGCGCCTTTTTCTCGGCCTTGATGCGCGCCGCTTCGGCTTTGGCCGCTTCCCGTCTGGCTCTGTCGGCGGCGCGCGCCGCCTGCGCTATTTCCCTGGCACGGGCTTCCTGCGCCGCGCTGAGCCGGGAGGCACGTGCTTTCTGCGCGGCTTTCAGTTTGGCCGCCTTGGCCTCGGCGGCAGCCTGCGCCTTGGCTTGCGCCGCCGCCTTTTTCTCCGCCTTGATGCGGGCGGCTTCGGCCTGGGCGGCCTGTTCCGCTTTTACCCGCGCCGCTTCCGCCTGTGCGGCTTGTTCCGCCTTCACCCGTTCCGCTTCTTCTTTGGCTTGCCGGTCAGCCCATTGCTTCGCAATCAGAATGCGCTGTTCGGCCGGATCGATGCTCGCGAAGTTGCCCACCTTGATCCCGAGTTTCGCCGCATCATCCGACAATTCTCCGCTGGAGAACTGCGGCTGAACCTGGGTCAGGGTAACCGTATCCGCCGCGCGAACCGTGGCACCGAGCACCGCACCCTTCAGCCCGACGACCGGGGTTGCGTCCCTGGCGTAAACGACGAGCTGATCGCCGGGTTTCAGCCGCGAATCGCTGCCCGCATCGAGAAAGACCTTCTTCCCTTCAACCCGGATGATATGCGCGGAAAACGGCGCGTTTTCCAATGCCGCGCGGATGTCCTTGACGGCGACATCGAGCAGCCGGTTTGTCGCCTGCCCCAGTTCCGTTTCAAAGAAAATGCTGCTGCCAAAAGGCTTGTCGTTGCCCACCCTCACATCGCCCTGCGCCTGTTCGTCGAGGCGGCGCAGCAGCAGGCGCGCGCCGGTGAGCCCGTCGTAGACAGCAAGCTCGACCTCGATATGCCTTTTCGCAGTTCCGCCGATGGATGTCCCGAGGTAGCCTTTTTCCCGGCTTGTCCCCGCATTCACCACCATGCCGGAGATCAGGAATTGCGCGCCGGCCTCTCCGGCAATTTGCATAACGGCCTCGCGCTGCGGCGTACCCGCCTCTGCCGGGATCGAGCGTCCGGCATAAACGGTCAAAAACTCCCCGCTTGCTTCCAGCCGGCTGGCAAGCGCCAACGGGAGCCCGTCATAAATATTGCTGATGTCGTCGACATGCTGCGTGTTGGCGACATCGAACTGGACGAGCGCAATTTTCTTTTTCGCGGCAGGGGTGCCTTGGGCCTGGATGGCTTGCGGTTCGGCTGCGGCTATGGAGGCCGCGCAAAGGGCAGCGACGATGCAAAGCGCCGCAAACCCGCAGGCGGACAGCTGGCTGGCGAAACTAAAACCTTTGCGAACGATGATCGGCATAGGATTCCTTACCCGGTTAAAGCAACACCCGCCAGCCGGTCAGCACGTAGCGTTCCAGCACGAACAGCACGGCGAAGAGCAACAGCAGCACCGCGGCGAAGCGCAGGATCTGCCAGGCGAATTTCAGGTAGCGGCGGTCGCGCGTAAAGACATACATCCCGCCGCTCAGAACCAGCAGCAGCGTGACCAGTATCAGGAATAAACGCAGGATCAGCACATGCCCGCCGTTTTCACGCTGGGGTCAGGCGGTTTGCAGTTGCAGCCGCAGGAACGCCGGCGCATCTTCCACGCTGTCGAACGTGACGAACTCCCAGGCCTGCTCGTCGGCGAGCAGCGCGCGCAGCAGCGCGTTGTTCAGGGCGTGGCCGGACTTGAAGCCGGAGAACGCGCCGATCAGCGGATGCCCCAGCAGGTAGAGATCGCCGATCGCGTCGAGCACCTTATGCTTGACGAACTCGTCCTCAAAACGCAGCCCGTCGGCGTTCAGCACGCGGTAGTCGTCCATCACGATGGCGTTGTCCAGGCTGCCGCCCAGCGCCAGCCCCTGCGCGCGCATGTTTTCGACATCCTGCATGAAACCGAAGGTGCGCGCGCGGCTGATGTCGCGCACGTAGGATTCTTCGCCGAGATCGACCACCACATGCTGTTTGGCATCGGCAAACACCGGGTGGGCGAAGTTGATGGTGAAGGTCAACCGGTAGCCGTGATAGGGCTCGAAGCGCACCCACTTGTCGCCCTGTTTCACCTCGACGGTTTTTTTCACGCGGATGAATTTTTTGGCGGCGGATTGCTCGGCGATACCCGCCGATTGCAGCAGGAAGACAAAGGTTCCGGCGCTGCCGTCCATGATCGGCACTTCCGCGCTGTCCAGATCGATGTAGGCGTTGTCCACACCCAGACCGGCCAGCGCCGACATCAGGTGCTCGATGGTGGCGACACGCACGCCATTCTGCTCCATGCAGGTCGACAGGCGCGTGTCATGCACCATCTCGGCACGCGCACGAATCTCCTCGGCCGGCTTTACATCCACGCGGCGGAATACGATGCCGGTATTGGCCGGGGCGGGGCGCAGGCCGAGCGTGACTTTTTCGCCGCTGTGCAAGCCGACACCCGTCACGCTGACGGAGCTTTTCAAAGTGCGTTGCTTAACCATGGGCGTCTTGAGCGCGAGAATCATCAGGCAATTTTATCACCCTTGGAGGATTGAGGAGCGAGTTAAAACGGAGCCGTGGCTTTTCCTCGATCCTCAATCCTCGCTCCTCAATCCTGTTTTTTTAATCCGCCTGCTTGCGCAGAAAGGACGGGATGTCCAGCGTATCCATGCCGGATTTTTCCATCGCATCGATGGTCTCCCTGCGGCCACGGCGCATCACGGCAGGCGTGTCCAGTTCGGTGTAATTGACGCCGCTGTTGGCAATCGGCTCGTCGTGCGTGCCGGTACGCTGGTAGGTTTCTTCGCTCCGGTAAACCATTTCCGGCTTTTGCTTGACGAGGCGCGGCGCACCCAGCCCGGTTGCCACGACGGTCACGCGCAACTCTTCGCCCATGTTTTCATCGAACACCGAACCTACGATCACCGTCGCTTCTTCTGCGGCGAATTGCACGCATTCCATCACCTCTTCCAGCTCCTTCAGTTTCAGGTTGCTGGACGAGGTGATGTTCACCAGCACGCCGCGCGCGCCGGACATGTCCACGTCTTCCAGCAGCGGGCTGGCAATCGCGCGCTCGGCGGCAACCCTTGCGCGATCCGAGCCGGAGGCGATCGCCGAACCCATCATCGCCATGCCGTTTTCCGACATTACGGTTTTCACATCCGCGAAGTCCACGTTGATCAGGCCCGGCACGTTGATCACTTCGGCGATACCCGCCACCGCGCCCTGCAGCACGCCGTTGGCAGCCTTGAAGGCTTCCGGCAGGGTAACGTCGTTGCCCAGCACCTCCATCAATTTGGAATTCGGCACGATGATCAGCGAATCGACATGCAGGTGCAAAGCCTCGATACCGGCCTTGGCGAAGCGCATCCGGTTGCCTTCGTAAGCGAACGGCTTGGTGACCACGGCCACGGTCAGGATATCCAGCTCGCGGGCGATTTGCGCGACGATCGGCGCGGCGCCGGTGCCGGTGCCACCGCCCATGCCGGCGGTGATGAAAATCATGTTTGCACCGCTGATCATCTCCTTGATGCGCTCGCGATCTTCCTCGGCAGCCGCCTGCCCGATCGACGGCTTGGCGCCCGCGCCCAGCCCCTTGGTGATGTTTGCGCCGATCTGCAGCTGGGTGCGCGCCTTGCTGCGTTTGAGCGCCTGCGCATCGGTATTGATGACGATGAACTCGACCCCCTGCACGCCTTGCTCGATCATGTGATCGACCGCATTTCCGCCGCAGCCGCCCACCCCGATTACCTTGATCACCGCATCCTGCGTTTGTGCTTCCATGATTTCAAACATCGTCGTCTCCTTATTGTAATTACAAATCCAACCCTAAACCCATACGGGCGTAATGCCTTACGCCCCTACCAACCACTAAAAATTCCCCTGAAACCAGGACTTCATTTTTCCCAGCACATCGCCAAACGAACCGGATTGTTTGCGCGTCTCCTCATCGCGCTGGAAGTGCTCCATGCCATACAGCAACAGCCCCACGCCGGTCGCCATGCGCGGCGTCTTCACCACATCGGACAATCCGCCGACATATTTGGGAATGCCCAGGCGCACCGGCATGTGGAAAATCTCTTCGCCCAGCTCGACCATGCCCTGCATCGCGCTGCTGCCGCCGGTGATCACGATGCCGGAGGACAGCAAATCCTCGAAGCCGCTGCGGCGCAATTCCTGCTGCACCAGCGAATACAATTCCTCGACGCGCGGCTCGATTACCTCGGCCAGCGTTTGCCGCGACAGCATGCGCGGGCCGCGCTCGCCCACGCCCGGCACTTCGATCGTGCCGTCATCGGCCAGCTGGCGCAGCGCGCAGCCGTGCTTGATCTTGATGTCCTCCGCGTCATGGGTCGGGGTACGCAACGCCATCGCGATGTCGTTGGTGATCTGGTCGCCGGCGATCGGGATCACCGCGGTGTGGCGGATCGCGCCACCGGTGAACACCGCGATGTCGGTGGTGCCGCCGCCGATATCGACGAGGCATACGCCCAGTTCTTTTTCATCCTCTTCGAGCACCGCCTTGCTCGACGCCAGCGGTTGCAAAATCAGCTCGTTGACCTCCAGCCCGCAACGGTGGATACACTTCATGATGTTCTGCACCGCTGCCACTGCGCCGCTGACGATATGCACCTCGACATCGAGGCGCATGCCGCTCATGCCGAGCGGCTTCTTGATGCCGTCCTGGCCGTCGATGCTGAACTCCTGTTCGAGGATGTGCAGGATCTGCTGGTCGCCCGGCAGGCTGATCGAGCTCGCGGTTTCGACCACCCTCTCGATGTCGGTTGGCGCGACTTCCTTCTCCTTGATCTTCACCATGCCGCGCGAATTGATGCCGCGTATATGGCTGCCGGCGATGCCGGTGTGCACCTCGTGGATCTTGCAATCGGCCATCAGCTCGGCCTCTTCCAGCGCGCGCTGGATCGCGCCCACCGTGGCTTCGATGTTGACCACCATACCTTTCTTCATGCCGTCGGATTCGTGCATGCCCATGCCGATCACCTCCAGCATGCCGTCCGGCTTGATCTCGCCGACGATGGCCACGATTTTGGAGGTGCCGATATCCAGCCCGACCACCAGGTTTTTAGTTTCCTTGTTTCTGCTCATCGCTCATACCTCGCTGCCCATCACTCAACCTTTGACCATGCCGCCTACCGCAAACCCATTGCGGTAACGCATATCCACATATCGCACCGAGCCCGCCTGCGCCGCCAGGCTGTACGGGTATACCGTCACGAACCGCGCCAGGCGCTGCTGCATCTCTTCACGCCCCAGCTCCAGCACCAGGCCGTTGCTCAGGCGCAACTGCCAGGCATGGCGCGGCGACAACGCAAGCTGGGCCACCTGCAAATTCAATGCGGCGAGTTGCCGGCTAAATTCGACGTAGCGCTGCGCGACTTCACCCGAATCATCTTTCTGCCCGATGAAGTCCGGCAACGGCTCCTCGCTGTATGCAGCGAATACCTCACCGTGAGTATTCACCAGCGCCGCGCCGTTCCAGCGCGCCAGCGCCCGGTGCTCATCCAGCTGCACCGCCAGCCGGTCGGGGAATTCGCGGCGGATCGTGACGCTGCGTACCCACGGCAATTTTTCCAGCGACTGTCTCAGCCGCTCGATATCCACGGTGAAGAAGTTACCGTTCACTTCGTTGCGCGCCACCGCCAGCACCTCCTGCGCAGCCACCCGCTGCGGCACCGCACTCAGGCGCACGCTGTGCAGCGGGAACAACCCCGGCAGGTGCACGATGTAATAAGCCGCGCCGTACAGCATCGCCAGCACGCTGAAAGCCATCAGCGCGCTGGCGATGTTGCGCAGCAATGGCGCGTTATCCCACATACATCCCTCTCTCTAACTCTCTCCCGACAGAAGCCCCTCTCCCCAACCCTCTCCCGCAAGCGGGCGAGGGAGCAACCGTGAAAGGCAATTCTTTAATTCCGGCGGGAGAAAGGACAAACGTGCAACGGGGTAAG
>JAUYGW010000250.1 GCA_030690245.1 Gallionella sp.
GACGGGTTCGTCGAGACCTTCCAGCTCGTTGCCGGTGGACAGGATCGCCACGCGCGGCCGCCGGTACACCTGCACCTGCGCGCGCTTCACCGTCGCCAGCACGCCGATCACGCCGGGCGTGATTGCAGTACCCGGGGGCAGCACCACCTCGCCGTTGCGCATGTTCTCGCCGAGGCGGCGGATGTCGTTGCCCGGCTTGACCGCCTGATTGATCTGCACGCGGTCGAACAAATTCTCGCGCAGCGAGGCCGCGCCCCTCTCGCCCGCTTGCGGGAGATAACCAGCGACTTGCCCGCTTGCGGGCTTAGTCGAATGGCTAGTTGTTTCATCAGAGTTAGGAGAGAGGGCTTCCGCAGACACCGCCCCGGTATCCTCGACCCGGATCACCGCATCCGCGCCCTGCGGCATCGGCGCGCCGGTCATGATGCGCGCGCATTGGCCGGGCGCCAACGTCTTGCTCGGCATGTCGCCGGCCTTGATGTCTTCGATGATTTTCAGCGTCGCGGGAATATTGCCGAGATCGGCGCTGCGCAACGCGTAACCGTCCATCGCCGAGATGTCATAGGGCGGCTGGTCGCGGTTGGCGCGCACTTCTTCGGCCAGCACGCGGCCTAGCGATTGTTCGAGTTTCACCTGCTCCGCGCCGAACGCAGCGACCGATTCGAGGACGACGCGCTGCGCCGCTGCCACCGACAAATGTTCCATTATCATCTCACCCCATTCATTGCCGCCTCGACATCCTGCGGCGTGTCCAGATCGAAAAAACTGCGCAGCTGCGGATCGGCTTTCAGCATCTCGGCCTCGTCCACATAGCACACATCCAACTGTTTCAATACGCCGCACAACCCCTTCTGCTGCGCCGCCAGACTTGTGCGTAGCGGCGCAAGGCAACTGGCCGCATAGAAGGCCGCCAGCGGTTGCGGATGCCCGTGCACGACCGGCACGACCGCCTGATACAAAACCCCTCCCAACCTCCCCTTGTCATAACCAGCGACTTGGTCATCGTTTTTTGATGACCAAGTCGAATGGCTAGTTGTTTTATCAGGGGAGGAATAATCGCTTTCCCCCTGACAAGGGGGGACTGAGGGGGGTTTAAAGCGATACCCGGCAAGCAGCTCGACCACTTCCGGCACAACAAAAGGCATGTCGCAAGCCACCATAAACGCCCACGGCGTGGTGATCTGCCCCAGGCTCGCGACCAGCCCGGCCAGCGGGCCGCCATCGGGTTGTTCGTCGCAGACCTGCGGCAAGTCAATTCCGGCACGCGGCTGGCGCACGCTGACGATCACCTGGGGAAACAGTTGTTGCATGGTTGCGATCACGCTTTGCAGCAGCGTCTTTTCACCCAGCGTCACATTCGCCTTGTCCGTTCCCATGCGGCGCGAGTCGCCGCCCGCCATGACAATCGCGGTGCAATCATCGATCATCTTAATAACCCCAATTAGCCACAGATTTACACGGATAAGCACGGATAAAATATTGCATTATGTGGGTTTGGCATTTCACCCAAACGGTATAGGAAAAAAGCTGATGCAACATATTGTTCATCTGTGTCAATCCGTGTTCATCCGTGGCTCAATTGCGTTTTTCATGATCATCTTGGCGCGCGGTCGAGCATGAACTGCGCAATCGCGGCGATGTCTTCCAGCGCGAAATGCGGCAGTTGCGGGTAAACCTCGTCCATGTCGGTGACGATGGCGATCAGCCCGTCTTCGAGCGTGCAGCGCGGCGGCTTGTCACACTCGCGGCGCAGCACCTCGATCTTCGCTCCGGCACAGTGGGAAAAACCTTCCGCAAGCACCAGATCGGCCTCGCCGAGAAAGCGTTGCGCCAGCTGTTCCGGCTCGCGCCGGTCGACCGCGTCGGCGACCAGTTGCAGCTCGTTGGACGTGACCAGCATGCTCATCACCGCGCCGGCTTCTTTGTAGCGGTAGCTGTCCTTGCCGGGGGTGTCCAGCACCACCTTGTGATGCGCATGCTTGATGGTCGCCACGCGCAGGCCTCTGCCGCTCAACTCGCGCAGCAACTTTTCAACCAGCGTGGTCTTGCCGGAACCGGAATGGCCGACAACGGTAAATACCGGCGGATTTGCAGATGCGACACTCATGGATGCGGTGTCACCCACGCCTCGCCCTGCGGCGTGATTTCCTTTTTCCAGATCGGCACGCGCTGCTTCAGCTCATCTATCATCCAGCGACAGGCTTCCAGCGCGGCGACGCGATGCTCCGCACCCGCCGCGATAAACACGATGTTGTCGCCGCCCTTGACCGTGCCGATGCGATGCACGATGCGCGCATCCAGCAGGCCGTATTTTTCGATCGCATCGCTGCGCAGCTTATTCAGTTCCGACAGCGCCATGCTGCCGTAGGCGTCGAAGCTGATTTCCGAGACCTCGCGGCCTTCCGAAAAATCGCGCGCGCAACCGAGGAATGTGGCGATGCCGCCCATGCGTTTCGAACTGGCCTGTAATGCCCTGATTTCCTCGTCCTGGGAAAAATCTTCCTGCTGGATTCTGACCGCTTCCTTCATTTCATCCCCATCCGCTAATCAACCACCCGAAAATTTGGCCATGAACGCCACTTCGCTGTTATCCGCCAGCGGCAATGCAAGGTCGCGCACATGTTCGCCATTGACCGCCATCATCGTCGCCAGATGCATGGCTTCGGGGTACTGTACCGCCAGCATTTCCTTCAGGCCGCCCAGCGTCAGCCCCGGCACATGTGCCACCGAAGCCTCCCGCTCGCCCGTCGCGGCCGCGATCGGGCCAAAGAACAATACATTAATCATCCCAAATTCCTCATTTGAACCCCGAAGCGCACGAAGACCGCAAAGAAAAGCAGCGGGGTGTTCCAAAATCCGATCCACCTTTCAGGCGATTGCCCGGCATCAAGCACCCCATGAAAAACTCTTCGTGATCTTCGTGTCCTTCGTGGTGAAGTGCTTTTTTCTGGATCATTCTGCCTCACCACGTTTCCAGACCCCGCTCTTTCCGCCGCGCTTTTCCTCCAGTTGCACGCTCTCGATGCGCATGCCCCGGTCGATCGCCTTGCACATGTCGTAAATGGTCAGCAGCGCCACACTGGCGGCGCACAACGCCTCCATCTCGACGCCGGTCTGCCCGACACAACCTGCCGTGGTGACGACACTGATGCCCACGCAGCCGCTGGCGTCCGGCTCGGTGATCTCGCTGAACTCGACGTCCACGCCGGTCAGCGCGATGGGGTGGCACATCGGAATCATGTCGGAGGTGCGCTTCGCCGCCATGACCGCGCCGACATCGGCCACCGTCAGCACGTCGCCCTTGGCGATCTTGCCTGCGCGGATGCGCTCCAGTGTCGCGGGCTGCATGCGCAGGACGCCGCTGGCGATCGCAACGCGCTGGGTGTCCGACTTTGCCGAAACATCCACCATGCGCGCCCGTCCGGCATCGGAAAAATGAGTCAATTCGTTCATATGAATACCTGTTCAGTCTGGGAAGGCGTGCCGCCGCAGGCGCGGCAGGCGGGATCTTTGCTCAACGCGCTGCGCATGATGTGCATGTCCAGCGCGTTGACCGTCAGCAGCTTGCCGCTCAGGCCGCGTTCGATGCCCATCAATAACTTGAGCGTTTCCGCCGCCTGCAGCGAACCGATGATACCGACCAGCGGGGCGAACACTCCGGTGGTCGCGCAGCGCAATTCGGCAGCCAGGCTGTCTTCCGGAAACAGGCAGTTGTAGCAGGGCGCATCGGTTTGTTCAAACGCATCTGCCTGGTTATCTGCGCGGCGAAAGTCGAAGACCGAAACCTGCCCGTCGAATTGTATCGCCGCACCCGAAACCAGCGGCTTGCGCAGCTCCAGGCAAACGCGGTTGACGGCATAGCGGGTATCAAAATTATCGCTGCAATCGAGCACCACATCGGCCTGCGCGACCAGATCGCGCAGCTGCGCTTCATCGGCGCGCACCGGCAGCGCAACGCACTCGACTTCGGGATTGATCTCGCGCAACGCTGCCTGCGCGGAGGCGACCTTGGGCTGGCCGACCGATGCGGTGCGATGGATGATCTGGCGTTGCAGGTTGCTGAAATCCACCGTGTCATGGTCGCACAGGGTCAGTTGGCCGACCCCGCTGGCGGCCAAGTACAGCGCGGCGGGCGAGCCGAGCCCGCCGAGACCGATGATCAGCACCCTGGCATCGAGCAGGCGTTGCTGTCCCTCGATACCGATCTCCGACAGCAGGATGTGCCGGCTATAACGCAGCAGTTGTTGGTCGTCCATGCGGGTAGTCTGTAAGTTTCAAGGTTATTTGTAGGGTGCGTCCCACGCACCATCGTTGTATAAAAGCCGGTGCGTGGGACGCACCCTACGATATTTCGCTTTTTATTGCGTCTGGATAAATACGCAGGGGGTTCATCCGCCGATATAGGACATTTCTATTTTCTCTCCGGATTTTTCTCCGGGCGCCTCGGTCACGGCATGGCGCAGTTGCGAGTAACGGTCGTTGCGCCGCCCCCAGTGGCCTGCGATCAGATTGGTCAGCACCTGGTCGGTCATACCCAGTCGCACTGGCCCGCGCAAATCCGTGCCGCCGCTGGCGAACAAACAGGTGTAGAGCTTGCCGTCGGTGGAAAGTCTGGCGCGAGTGCATTCGTGGCAGAACGCCTGCGTGACCGACGCGATCACCCCGACTTCGCCGCTGCCATCAGCATAATGCCAGCGCTCCGCAACTTCACCGGTGTAGTTGGGGTCAACCTGCCGGACCGGGTAGCGGCTGTTGATGTGCTCCAGAATTTCCCGCGCCGGAACCACATCGTCCATGCGCCAGCCGTTGGTGCAGCCCACATCCATGAACTCGATGAAGCGCAGCACGACGCCGCTGTTGCGGAAATGCCCCGCCATCGCGATGATCTCGTGGTCGTTCACGCCGCGCTTGACCACCATGTTGACCTTGACCGGCGCAAGACCGACACGCTGCGCGGCGGCGATACCATCAAGCACGGTTTTGACAGACACATCCGAATCGCTCATGCGCCGGAAAGTTTCATCGCTCAACCCGTCCAGGCTGGCGGTAATGCGCGCCAGGCCCGCATCCTTCAGCGACTGGGCTTTCTGGGACAGCAGCACGGCATTGGTGGTCAGTGCGACTTCAACCGGTTTGCCCTCGCGGGTGTTCAGCCTGGCGAGCGATTCAATGATCCGTTCGATGCCTCGGCGCAACAGCGGCTCGCCGCCGGTCAGGCGGATTTTTTGCACACCCAGCTGGATAAACAATCTGGCCAGCCGCTCGATTTCTTCGAAGCTGAGCAGGTCGGCGCGCTGCAGGAAGGCGTGATCCTTGTCGAAGGCTTCGCGCGGCATGCAATAGGTGCAGCGCAGGTTGCAGCGGTCGGTGACCGAAATGCGCAAGTCGCGCAGCGGCCGCTGCAGGGCGTCGACAACGAATTGCCCACAGCCCTGCCCTGCATAATCCTGCACGGCTTCCCGTTCCTGCACAGCGCTGGCTTGCACAGCGCTGGCTTGAGCGGCACTGCTTTCCTGCACAGACGGGATCGGAATAATTCTAAATATTTCAGTCATAAGATATGTTAATGCGCAATAGCCTGTCTGTCATCTGAGCCTGTTATCTGTTCATGGGGGGGCAGCAATACCGCCCGATCCAGTATGTGGGTGACGATATTTTCGATATCGGCATGCGTGAAGCTGAAAAGCACATCCGGCGGAGCAACGCCGTCGCTGACGACGGTATGAATATGCGTGTCGCGTTTGTATAACGGCTCGGCAGGATTGTCGACACGCATCACCTCGAGCCCCGGCAATGGCACGTTATCGAAACCGACTGCAAGAACCAGTTCGCATTCGGCGAGATGCCCGGCCAGTTGAATTGGATCAGGCTCCGGCTGTCCGGGCGTTTCGCACAGCAACCCCCAGCGGTCGCGATTGGCTATCAGCGTTTGCCGGCAGCCGCTCTGGCGCAGGTTATAAGTTTCCGACCCCGGCTTGTCCATATCGAACGGCTTATGCGCATACTTCACCACCGCGACCACGATTTGCCGGAAGCACAGTTCCTCGACGAGCCTGGATACCAGCGCGCTGCGTCCGCCGCCATAACCGCAAACGCGGAACATCTTCATGCAACTCCCCCAGGCACAGACCTGCCGGCCAGTATGATTAAAAATAGAGAATCGCGTATTTTTTCGGCAACCGATTGATTCAATGACAACCCAACATGCTTCTCTGTCACCATCTGTATGAACAGCGCTGACTGGGAATAATCTGGGTATGGATTAAACCATACCGGCCACTTCGCCGGTATAACCCAAAATATCTAGGCCATTCGGCCCGGAAACAAAAATACTTGGCCTCGGCACGGCGATCCCCAATGCGGCCACTGTGCGTTGGCGTACATACAGCAAAAACCCCTTGCTGTAGGTTCACGCCATGCTGCGGATCGCCAAGTCAGGTGGTGTGATGGCGTTGCCGCTGCCGCGTCAGCTTTCGTGATCGGATATGTAACCTTGCATCCCCGGTTGGCAGCTATGGATTCACCAGACTACAAACTACCCAGGATAGCCCAATGACAGTTGCATATCATATTCCTGTTACAAACAGTCTGCTTGCTGCCTTGCCTCACAAGGACTATCAGCTGTTGCGTGACCGGCTGGAGCCGGTCACGCTGACTTTCGGCGAAGTGCTTTATCGCCCCGGTGAACCGATTCAACATGTTTACTTTCCGACCGACTCGCTGGTGTCTTTGCTCACGCTGGCAGAGGGGCATCATGCTCTGGAAGTCGGCATGGTCGGCTATGAAGGCATGCTCGGAATTCCTTTGGCGCTTGGGGTAAACGATTCGCCGGTGCGCGCTCTGGTGCTGGGCTCCGGAACGGCACTGCGCATGACCTCTGCGGACTTCCGCAACGAATTTCAGCGGAGCTTGCTCTTGCAACGAGAAGTGTACCGGTATACCTACGAACTGATGGCCCAAATGACACAAACCGCCGCGTGCAACAGCTTTCATCAAGTTGAAGCCCGTCTCGCCCGCTGGCTGCTGATGACGCGCGACCGCATGCGGTCGAACCAATTCCATCAAACCCAGGATCTTCTTGGCAACATACTGGGAGTGCGGCGGGTTGGCGTTACCAAGGCCGCCGGCGCCTTGCGCCAACGAAAGTTGATCAGCTACAACCGAGGCGAAATCAGCATTCTTGACGGTGACGGGCTCGAAGCGGCCGCTTGCCAGTGTTACCAGGCCGTCAAGGACATGCACGACGCTGCGCGGGTTTAGCGTCCGTTCCGGCAGCGGGCGTTGTCATGCATTGCCGGCAGACCACTTCCCCAAAAAAAAGGCCGGAAACGGGGTTGCCGTAACCGGACCTAAGCACTCCAGGTGTTATCAAGGGGGAGGATAGAACACCCATGCATATCATCCCCCTCTGCCTCCAGACGTTCTGTTTGATAACGCACATAAGCCCGAAAAGTCGCTATTCGCGCGTCTCATGGATTGAGCCACGCCGGTTGCCGTATGCTGGCTAACGAACGCGCGACAGACAACTGTGGTATAAATCAGGAACTGTATTTGCTCTTTGGATCTGCCTCAACCTTCTTTGCTGCTTGATTGATTTTGGCCCTATTGGTCACTTACTCCAGAGACAGAAAAATGGTCACTATTAACCCCACAAGGCATACCCCCAGTCAAAATCATCTTTTCGCCGCCCTGCCTGCGGAAGTATTCGAACGGCTCTCATCCCACCTGGAACTGATCCCGATGCCGCTCGGTCAAGTCATCTACGAGTCCGGCGGCCAATTGCAACATGTCTATTTTCCGACGACCGCCATCGTATCCCTGCACTACGTCACGGAAAATGGCGCATCGGCTGAAATTGCGGGTGTGGGCAACGAGGGCGTGCTCGGCATTTCGCTTTTCATGGGCGGTGACACCACGCCCACTCTGTCCACCGTGTATACCGGCGGTTATGGCTACCGTCTTAAGGCGCGGCTGATAATGGAAGAATTCAATCGTGCCGGTCCGCTGATGCGCTTGATACTGCGTTATACCCAAGCATTGATGACACAGATATCCCAAGCCGTGGTCTGCAATCGGCACCATTCGGTGGAACAGCAACTGTGCCGCTGGCTGCTGTCAACCCTCGATCGTTTGCCCTCGAATGAATTGACCATAACGCAGGAATTGATTGCCAGCATGCTCGGCGTACGCCGCGAAGGCATCACGGAAGCCGCCGGGAATTTGCAGCGCGCCGGTTTGATTAGTTACCGCCGTGGCCACATCACGGTGCTGAAAAGGGCTGGATTGGAGTCACGCGCCTGTGAATGCTACAACGTAGTCAAGAAAGAATTTCATCGCTTGCTAAGCGATGCAGGGGCCGCCACGAGCCGGTAGCGTGGACGCGCGCCCGCGAAGACGCTACAGCCCTGGAGGACTTTACGATTTTAACGAAGGTAAGCCATGTCAGAAACAACCCGCAACACCGCCATGCCCAACGCCCTCGCCGTTGACATGACAGGTGATCCCCGGATGATTCTGCTGGCGAAGGAAACAGTTTTATTGGCACGGATTGGTCCGGTTCGCCAGGAGAACATATGAGCAAAAAGCCAAACTCGCAAGACCCGCTGCTGACGAAAGCCGAGGCGCAACTCGCCCATGCGCCTGCATCTGATGGGCCACCGCGCTCTGCCGATGAGCTCTTGCACGAACTTCAGGTGCACCAGATCGAGCTGAAAATGCAGAATGAGGAGTTGCGCCTTGCCCAGGTTGCCCTTGAGGAATCTCGTGATCGCTATGTGGATCTCTATGAACTCGCGCCGGTCGGATACCTCACGCTGTCGCGCGAGGCCCAAATTGCCGCCATCAACCTGACCGGCGCCGCGCTGCTGGGAGAAGACCGGAAAAAGCTGCTGAGCCGCCGTTTTGCGCGCTTCATCGCACCGGTGGATATCGACCGCTGGCAACGATATTTTGCGCGGATGATGCAGCATGGAGACAAGCAGATTTGCGAACTGATTCTTCAGCGCAGCGATAGCACGCTCTTTAATGCCCGCCTGGATTGTTTGCTCATCGTGACTGATGCCGCAGCACCGGTGCTGCGTATCACGCTGACCGACATCACCGAGCGCAAGCAGGCCGAAGCGGTGCAAAGCAAGCTCGACCAGCGCCTGCGCGACCAGCAGTTCTACACCCGTTCGCTGATCGAATCCAACATCGACGCGATCATGACCACCGATCCTTCCGGCATCATTACCGACGTCAACAAACAGATGGAGTCGCTTACCGGTTGCACGCGCGACGAACTGATCGGCGCTCCGTTCAGCAAATACTTCACCGATCCAAAGCGTGCCGAGTCAGCCATCCAACTGGCGCTGAACGAAAGGAAGGTCACCAACTACGAGCTCACGGCGCGCGCGATAGACAGCAAGGAAACTGCGGTGTCCTACAATGCGGCCACTTTCTATGACCGCGACGGAAAGCTGCAGGGCGTGTTCGCCGCTGCGCGCGACATCACACAACGTAAACGCCTGTATCAAATGATGCAGGAGAAAAACACCGAACTGGAAAACGCCAAGTCGGTGGCGGAAAAAGCCAATCTCGCCAAATCCGAATTCCTTTCCAGGATGAGCCATGAGCTGCGCACCCCGCTCAATGCCATCCTCGGGTTCACGCAATTGCTGGAGGCCGATTCCCCGCCGCCAACGCCCACCCAAAGTTTAAGGCTGCACCAGATTATCAAAGCAGGATGGTATCTGTTGGAATTGATCAACGAAATCCTCGATCTCACGTTGATCGAATCCGGCAAGCTGTCGCTGTCGTGCGAACCGGTGTCGCTGACTGAAGTCATGCGCGAATGCCAGGCCATGATCGAACCGCAGGCGCAACAACACGGCATCCAGATAGACTTTCTCCCCTTCGAACATGCCTGGTTTGCCCATGCCGATCAAACCCGGGTAAAGCAGGTTCTGATCAACCTGC
>JAUYGW010000260.1 GCA_030690245.1 Gallionella sp.
CCCTCTTGAGCAATCTGAAGACCGCGTTTTCTGGAACCTACCATGCGTTCAATTTTTCCAAGTACGCACATCGCTACCTCGCTGAAATCCAATATCGATTTAACCGCCGCTTCGACTTGTCGGTCATTCTGCACAGACTGCGTCGAGCATCAGCCGTTACTTCGCCGCATCCGGAGCGTCTCATTCGTGCGGCTGAACATTGTGGCTAATCAGGAACCCAGATAATCCATTTGGACGTCGGGCTTCAGCCCGGCATGTCGGGTTAAAACCCGACCTACAACCCATTGATTTTGCAATGCCTCAAGAGCTAATGAACTATCTTGTTTAAACCCAATCTCAAGCTCATGTTCGGAGTGTCAGTAGCGCGAAGCGGTTTAGTCCTCCGGCACTGAGCGGCTATCGCGACAATAGGTCGCGAAGTGATACTCCAGCGGTTCCGGCATTTCCTGCCGGTGTATTTCGCGCGATACTTCCAGCCATTCAGATCGGTCGAATTCCGGAAACCAGGCATCGCCGGCAACCTCTTGCTGAATCTCGGTGATGCAGAGCACATCTGCCAAATTCAGCGCCTGCGCGTAAACATCCGCACCACCGACTATGAATATCTGCGGGTCGGAGGCGCAAACAGCAAGCGCTTCCTGCAATGAGTGCGTGACGATGCATCCATCTATTTTCAGGTTATGGTCGCGTGACACCACCACGGTAGTGCGGCCCGGTAGCGGCCTGCCGATGGACTCAAATGTTTTGCGCCCCATAATCATATGATGCCCCATCGTGAGCCGCTTGAAGTGCTGCAAGTCGGCAGGAATGCGCCACGGCAGGGCGTTGTTGATGCCGATGGCGCGGTTCTTCGCCATCGCGACAATGATGGAGATGCGGGAACGGGTGGAAGCGATAGGCACGATGGCTATGCGGTTTTAACGTTGCTAGCGTACCAGCCCGGCTTCCACTTCATCCCGCTTGGTCTTGCCAGACAAACGCTCGACCAGCGCCAGCGCGAAATCCATTGCCGTGCCGGGACCGCGCGAGGTGATCAGCTTGCCGTCTGCCACAACGGCGGAAGTCTGCAGATTCACTTTGGGGAAAGCATCCAGGCAGGTCGGATAACAGGTAGCCTTGCGTCCGTCCAGCAATCCGGCGGCGGCAAGCACCGAGGGTGCGGCACAGATCGCGGTGACATATTTCCCCTGCCGCGCCATTTTTTGCAGCAACGCGATCAGGCGTTGGTCGGCCCGGAGGTTGTCGGTGCCTGGCAGGCCGCCGGGCAGCACGATCATGTCAAAATCCTGATGCTGCGCGAGATCCAGGGTGGTATCCGCCAGCAGCACCACGCCGTGACTGCCCAGCACCGGCAAATCGTCCAGACCTGCGCTGGTCACTTCGATACTGGCACGGCGCAGGATGTCGATGACCGTGACGGTTTCAATTTCTTCGCAACCTTGTGCGAGCATGACGAGAACTTTGTGCATATTTTTCTTCCCTGTGAACATCACTTGAGCCGTTCGCCCAATATCCAACCCAATGCGAACGCGTGCAGGGCACCTGTAATCAGTCCCTGAAATTCTGGTACTGCAACGGGAAATCGGTGATCGTTTTTTTGACGAAGGCGATGGCGGACTGTAAATCGTCGCGGCTCTTGCCGGTGACCCGCACGGCATCGCCCTGAATGCTGGACTGCACCTTTATCTTGCTGTCCTTGAGCAGCTTGACAATTTTTTTCGCCAGTTCGATCTCGATGCCGACCTTGACTTCGCAACTGCGCTTGACCTTGTTGCCGCTGACCTTCTCGATCTTCTCGCTGATCTCCAGGCACTTGATGTCCACCCCGCGTTTGGTCAGCTTTCCGTTCAGGATGTCCTGCACCTGGTCGAGCTGGAATTCGTTGTCGGCATGCACGGTGAGTTTGAGCTCGGACTGCTCGACGCGCGCATCCGAACCCTTGAAATCGAAGCGTGTGCTGACTTCCTTGTTGGTCTGCTCGAGCGCGTTCTTGACCTCGGTTTTGTCCACTTCTGAAACGATATCGAATGATGGCATGGTAGCTCCTTATTGATTGCTCGTAGGTCGGGCTGAAGCCCGACCTGCATCCAGTTGTTAGCCAAAACTGCAAACGTAGTTTACCGCCTCTTCACCCGCGTGAATTTCAAAACTGCTGTTTTCCGCAACGCTGAAAGAACTGCCTGCTGCATAGGTCTTGAACGCTGGCTCTCCGGCGATTTTCACCGAGCATTCGCCAGCGGCGATCTCCATCAATTCCGGCGCGCCGACATTAAAGGTGAGCTGGCTGCCCGGCATGATCACGCCCACGGTCTTGCGCGTGCCGTCCGGGAAATATACCGAGTGTGACACGCACTTGCCGTCGAAGAACACATTGGCTTTTTTTCCTACGCTGACATTGTCGAATTTGTCTGACATGATGCGGCTTTCCTTTAAGGTTATTTTTGGAGAATCGTTTGATTATTTTGCAGGTTCGTTGGCTTTCACACCTTTTTGGTAATTGACATAGACATACACCGGCATATTGAGATCGCCAAGTTGCTTCTCGATGAGCTGTTTGACTTCGTCCCAATTCAGGCCGCCCACCCCACAGGCCAAGCGCGGCAGAGCGAGGCTGCCCAGCTTCTCTTTCTGTACAAAGCTGCGCAGAGCATGCAGCGTATGGTTCACATGGCTCAAGGTGGCATGCCCCGGCTTGCTGCCGTGATCGTAAGCGCCATCCTGAGTGAACAGATTGACGATATAGCGGCCATCGGAACTCATCCATGTCCACAGCCCGCCGGGCTTGGGGTGCTGGGTCTGGCAGTAATGGCGGAAGTCCTTATACAGCGCCGGCATACGCTCGCGCAGTTGCAGCGCGAGCCCTTGATGGAAATCATCATTTGGGGCAATGCCATGCGCAACGGCTTTTGCGCCGCTCAACAAGATGTCGCCGCTCAATTCGTAGATCATGATTTGCCTCCTTAATGCAGGGATTACCAGGATACCGCGTGCATACGGGCAGGAACGCCCGCGCTCCCTTTATTTTCGATTCTTCAGATTTGCCGCGATACGCAAACGCAGCGCGTTCAGCTTGATGAAACCCGCCGCGTCTTTCTGGTCGTAGGCGCCCTTGTCGTCCTCGAAGGTGGCGATGGTCGGGTCGAACAGCGAGTCGGTCTTGGAGTCGCGCCCGACCACGATCACGTTGCCCTTGTACAGCTTGACGCGCACCCAGCCGTTCACGCTCTGCTGGGTATGGTCGATCAGGGTCTGCAATGCGCGGCGCTCCGGCGACCACCAGTAGCCGTTGTAAATCATCGAGGCATAGCGCGGCATCAGGTCATCTTTCAGGTGCGCGACCTCGCGGTCCAGCGTGATCGACTCGATGGCGCGGTGCGCCTTGAGCATAATCGTGCCCCCGGGAGTCTCGTAGCAGCCGCGCGACTTCATGCCGACGTAGCGGTTCTCCACCAGGTCGAGGCGGCCGATGCCGTGCTTGCCGCCCAGTGTGTTCAGATTGCGCAAGACCTGTGCGGGCGTCATTGGGTTGCCGTTCAGCGCCACGATGTCGCCGTTGGCAAATTCGAGGTCCAGATATTCGGCGGCATCCGGTGCCTTTTCCGGCGATACCGTCCAGCGCCACATGCTCTCCTCGGCTTCGGCGGCGGGATCTTCCAGATGGCGGCCTTCGAAGGAGATGTGCAGCAGGTTCGCGTCCATCGAGTAGGGCGAGCCGCCTTGCTTGTGTTTCATGTCGATGGGGATGCCGGCCTTCTCGGCGTAAGCCATCAGCTTCTCGCGGGAGAGCAGATCCCACTCGCGCCACGGCGCGATGACCTTGATGTTTGGGTTCAGCGCATACGCGCCCAGCTCGAAACGCACCTGGTCGTTGCCCTTGCCGGTCGCGCCGTGCGAAATGGCCTGTGCGCCGGTCATGGCGGCGATTTCGATCAGGCGCTTGGCGATCCGCGGGCGCGCGATGGAAGTGCCGAGCAGATATTCGCCTTCGTACACGGTGTTGGCGCGGAACATCGGCAACACGAAATCGCGCACGAATTCTTCGCGCATGTCGTCGATGAAAATATTTTCCGGCTTGATGCCCATTTTCAGCGCCTTGGCGCGCGCCGGTTCCAGTTCTTCGCCCTGGCCGATGTCGGCGGTGAAGGTGACCACTTCGCATTGGTAGGTGTCTTGCAGCCATTTCAGGATGACCGAGGTGTCGAGTCCGCCGGAATAGGCGAGGACGGCTTTTTTGATGTCAGGCATTAGATTTCTTCCAGATAAAAATACTACAAGACATGGCGGGTAAAACCCGCCCTACAACTGCAAGACACCCTTCAACCGCTTCGTACAGATTGGCCAACAAATCCTCAAAGGTGTCACCCTGCGTTGCACAGCCGGGAATCGCCGGGACTTCCGCCCAGAAGCCACCTTCCTCCGCTTCGTGTACCACGACTTTTAGCTTCATGTGCCCTCCAGTTGAATTATCAAAGCAGGCTGCCACCATGGCGGGTAGAGTCCGCCCTACTTTATTTCTCCAAGCAGCAGATATTCCATCAGCGCTTTCTGCACATGCAGCCTATTCTCCGCCTCGTCCCACACCACGCTCTGCGGGCCGTCGATGACACCTGCGGAAACTTCCTCGCCACGGTGTGCGGGCAGGCAGTGCATGAATACTGCGTCCGGTGCGGCGACGCGCATCATGTCCTCGTCCACCTGCCAGTCGGCGAAAGCCTTCATGCGTTCCTCGTTCTCGGCTTCGTAGCCCATCGACGTCCATACGTCAGTGGTCACCAGGTCGGCGCCGCGCGCGGCTTCCATCGGGTCCGGGAATTCCTCGTAGTGATCCTCGCCGAATAGCCCGGCACGCTCCGGCTCGACCTCGTAGCCGGGCGGGGTCGAGACATGCACGTTGAAGTCGAGGATTTCGGCGGCTTGCAGCCAGGTGTTGCACATATTATTGGAGTCGCCGATCCACGCCACGGTCTTGCCGGTGATGCTGCCGCGCTGCTCGATGTAGGTGTAGATGTCGGCGAGCACCTGGCACGGGTGGTATTCGTTGGTCAGGCCGTTGATTACCGGCACGCGCGAGTTGGCCGCGAAGCGTTCGATGATGTCCTGCTCGAAGGTGCGGATCATCACGATGTCGCTCATGCGCGAAATCACCTGCCCGGCATCTTCCACCGGCTCGCCGCGCCCCAGTTGCGAGTCGCGCGTGTTCAGGTAAATCGCCGAACCGCCGAGTTGCTGCATCCCGGCTTCGAACGACAGGCGCGTGCGGGTGCTGGCTTTCTCGAAGATCATCACCAGCGTGCGGTCGGTCAGCGGCCAGTACTGCTGGTAGGATTTGAACTTCTGCTTGATGATGCGGGTGCGTTCGAACAGGTACTCAAATTCGTCGCGAGTGAAGTCCTTGAATTGCAGAAAATGTTTTACCGGCAGCATTTGTTTTACTGACATGGCACGGTTCCAATCAGGATTGCAAAAATTCTTTTATCAGCGGGCACAGGATGTCCAGCAGTTGCTGCGCCTCGTCCTGCGACATCACCAGCGCCGGCAACAGGCGGATCACGTTGTCGGCGGTCACGTTGGTCAACAGCCCTTGGGCGAGCGCCAGTTTGACCAGGTCGCCGCAAGGCCTGTCGAGTTCGATGCCGAGCATCAGCCCCTGCCCGCGTATTTCCTTGACGCCGCTCACGCCCTGCAAGGCGGTGGCGATGCCTTGCCGTATGAATTGGCCGAGGCTCTCGGTGTGCGCCAGCAGCTTGTCCTGCTCGATGATATTCAACGTGGTCAGGCCTGCCGTGCAAGCCAGCGGATTGCCGCCGAACGTCGAGCCGTGATTGCCCGGTTTGAATAGTCCAGCCGCCTTGCCGGCGGCGAGGCACGCGCCGATCGGCACGCCGGAGCCGAGCCCCTTGGCCAGCGTCATCACGTCCGGCAGGATGCCGGTGTGCTGGAAGGCGAACCATTTTCCGGTGCGGCCCATGCCGCATTGCACCTCGTCCAGCATCAGCAGCCAGTTATGCTCGTCGCAGATCTGCCGCAATTGTTGCAGGTATTCGATGTCCAGAGTACGCACACCGCCCTCGCCCTGAATCGGCTCGACCAGCACCGCAACCACGTTGCTGTTGTGCTGGGCAACCTGGCGGATCGCCTCCAGATCGTCGTAGGGCACGCGCACGAAGCCCTTTACCAGTGGCTCGAAGCCGGCCTGCACCTTGCGGTTTCCGGTCGCGGAAAGAGTCGCCAGCGTGCGCCCGTGAAAGGCCTTTTCCATCACGATGACGGCGGGGGATTCGATGCCTTGCTGATGGCCGTACATGCGCGCCAGTTTGATCGCGGCCTCGTTCGCCTCGCAGCCGGAGTTGCAGAAAAACACTTCCTGCATGTCTGACAGGCCGCACAGCTTGTCGGCCAGCAGTTCCTGTTCGCGCACCTGATAGATGTTGGAACAGTGGATCAGCCTGCCGATTTGTTCGCTCAGCGCGGCGGTGAAGCGCGGGTGCGCGTGGCCCAATGTGTTCACCGCGATGCCGGACAGCGCGTCCAGATAACGCTTGCCTTCGGTGTCCCACAGCCACACGCCTTCGCCATGCGAAAAGGCGACGGGAAGCCGGGCATAAGTGTTCATCAGATGCGACATACAGACCTCTAAAAACAAGACGGCGGACACGCCGCCGTTGCGCAATCAACAAGGGGCATATATTGAGCCAAACAGCTCCACAAAGCAAACAAGCCGACATCGCTGCCGGCTTGTTGGGTGAATCAAAACGAAGCGGCGTTTATGCCATCGCCTTGATTGCCGCAGACAAGCGACTCTTATGTCGAGAAGCCTTGTTCTTGTGGATGATCTTCTTGTCGGCGATGCTGTCCACGGTGCTCACGGAATCCTTGTAAACGGCTTGAGCGGCGGCCTTGTCGCCGGCTGCGATCGCCTTGATCACCTTCTTGATCGCAGTGCGCAATTCCGAGCGCAGACCACTGTTGTGGACATTCTGTTTGACTGCCTGACGTGCACGCTTGCGGGCTTGTGCGCTATTTGCCATGACTACTCCTTGAAAATTCGGTACGACGGAAAGGCGCGTATTCTAGTGGCTCATGCGAGCTTTTGCAAATTTTTTTGCAGGGGCGGGCGTTTAACGTGAAATTCGCGTAGCGAGTCGTTCGTCTCCTCTCCCGCTTGCGGGAGAGGATTGAGGAGAGGGAACGGGCATGGCAATTTTCATTATCAGGGGTGGTTTACTTGCCATGCCCATTAGAGGGGTTGGTGCCGGGAATATCCGACGCTGCCCCCGGTGAGCCCGCGCATTACGGAAGGGTGCGCTGTTCGCACCCTGGTGCATAAAATGTATCACGCGCCCGCTGATGCTCAGGGGAATTATGCCCCGCTGCCTGGCGGTTTCTGGCGGGACAGCAAATCCATGAAATTCCCCGGCACCGGAAAAACGATGGTATTGGACTTGTCCCCGGCGATGCCGGCGAGCGTCTGCAGGTAACGCAACTGCATCGCCTCCGGCTGTTGCGCAAGAATCTGCGCGGCCTGCAGCAGCTTCTCCGAGGCCTGCAGTTCGCCTTCGGCGTGGATTATTTTGGCGCGCCGCTCCCGCTCCGCTTCGGCCTGTTTCGCGATGGCGCGCACCATCGATTCGTCGATGTCGACATGCTTGATTTCCACGTTGGCCACCTTGATGCCCCATGCGTCGGTTTGTGTGTCCAGCGCCTGCTGGATGTCCAGGTTGAGCCGCTCACGCTCGGCCAGCATTTCATCCAGTTCGTGCTTGCCGAGCACCGCGCGCAGCGTGGTCTGTGCGAGCTGGCTGGTGGCATTGAGGAAGTTTTCGACCTCGATGATCGCTTTCTGCGGATCGATGACGCGCAAATACACCACCGCGTTGACCTTGACCGACACGTTGTCGCGCGAAATCACGTCCTGGGTCGGCACATCGAGCACTACCGTGCGCAGATCGACGCGCACCATCTGCTGGACGCCGGGAATCACCACCACCAGGCCCGGCCCCTTGATCTTCCAGAAGCGGCCGAGCATGAACACCACGCCGCGCTCGTATTCGCGCAGGATGCGAAACGAGGCGGCAACCAGCGCGACGACCACCAATGCGATGCCGCCGAATCCGAATTCAAACATGGCTATTCTCCTTTATGTAAATCCCGCATAGCTTCGATGGGTTTGACCTGGAGCACCAGGTCGTTTCGGGCCAGAACAAGGACTTTCTGCCCGCGCCGCAAGGGGGATTCATGTTGCACGCGCCAGCTCTCGCCATGCACCCGCGCCCGCCCTTCGGTTTCGGCATCCTCCAGCATTTCGCCGATACTGCCGATCAATGCTTCGTCGCCGCTCACCCTCTGGCGCCGCCGCGCCTTCAGCGCCATCCCGCCGACCAGACCGAGCAGGAGCGCGCTCACCACGGCGATGGTGACGATCAGCTCGAGCGGTATGCCGAAGCCCGGCAGCTCGGTGTCGATCAGGATGATCCCGCCGACCACGAAAGCGATGACGCCGCCGATGCCGAGCACGCCGAAACCGGGAAAAAACGCCTCCGCGACCATGAACGAAATGCCCAGCAGAATCAGCGCCAGCCCGGCGTAGTTCACCGGCAGCAGATGCAGCGCATACAGCGCCAGCAGCAGGCAGATCGCGCCGAGCACGCCGGGCACGCCGAAACCGGGCGAGGTGAATTCGAAGAACAGCCCGTAGACGCCGATCATCATCAGGATCAGCGCGATGCCGGGATCGGTGATGACCGCCAGCAGCCTGGCGCGCCAGTCCGGTTCGTAACTGAGCAGCCGCGCATCCGCGGTCGCCAGCAGGATTTCCCGGCCGAGCGCGTTCACCTTCTTGCCATCGAGTTGCCGCAACAGTTGCGGCAGATCGGCGGCGATATAGTCGATCACCTTGAGCTTCAGCGCATCCTCTGCCGGCAGGCTGACCGCCTCGCGTACCGCCTGCTCGGCCCATTCCGCATTGCGGCCGCGCAGCTGCGCCAGGCTGCGGATATAGGCGGCGGCATCGCAGACCTGCTTGCGGCTCAATGTTGTTTTGGAGTCAACTGCCGGAGCCTGAGCGTCATCGGGTTTGCCCCCATCCTTCCCTGGCGCGGGCTTGCCCGGCGGTGAAAAATCGGGCGGCGCGCCGATCTGCACCGGCGTGGCGGCGCCGAGGTTGGTGCCCGGCGCCATCGCGGCGATATGGCTGGCGTAGAGAATGTAGGTGCCTGCGCTGGCGGCGCGCGCGCCGCCCGGCGCGACATAGGCCGCCACCGGCACCTCCGAGGCGAGGATCGCCTTGATGATCTGGCGCATCGAGGTATCGAGGCCGCCCGGCGTATCCATTTGCAGTACGGCCAGTTGCGCCTGCTCCTCTGCGGCATGCGCGAGGCCGCGCACGACATAGTCCGCCGTCGCGGGGCCGATCGCGCCCTCAATCTTCAGCACCATCACCGGCGGCGTTGCCGCCATCAGCCATCCGGGCGCAAGCAGCAGCGCCAGACAAAGTGCAACTTCGCGTGCTCGTATTCTCATATCCTGACGACCCTCACCGTTGGCAAGAATAACAGGGGGCGGGTACTGAATTGTTCCGCACCGGAATCACTCATTCGCACCGTACCCCTTTGCGGGTTACCGGTCAATACGCGAAAAATCCGGATAGTTTTGGCGTCCGGCGGTCGGGGTGCGCGTCTGAACTTGGCGCGATGATATGATGCACGGCGTTTGCAGCGTAAACCTACGACCAATGAACCTCCTCAAAGCCCTCGCCACCATCAGCAGCCTGACGCTGCTTTCGCGCATCCTCGCGTTCGTGCGCGATGTGCTGATCGCGCGGATATTCGGCGCGGGCGCGGCGACGGATGCGTTCTTCGTCGCGTTCAAACTGCCCAACCTGTTGCGCCGCCTGTTCGCCGAGGGTGCGTTCTCGCAGGCGTTCGTGCCGATCTTCGGCGAATACCGGAACCGGCGCGGGCACGACGAAACCAAACTGCTGGTCGATCACGTCACCACCATGCTGGTGCTGATCCTGTTCGCGGTGACGATCATCGGCATCATCGCCGCGCCGATTCTCGTCTATATCAGTGCGCCGGGCTTCGCCAAGGATGCGGAAAAGTTCGACCTCACCGTGCAGTTGCTGCGCATCACCTCGCCGTACATCTTCTTCATCTCGCTGGTGTCGGTCGCGGCGGGCATTCTCAACACCTACAACAAATTCTGGGTGCCGGCCTTCGCCCCGGTGCTGCTCAATGTCTGCTTCATCGGCGGCGCACTGTGGTTCGCGCCGTATTTCGATCCGCCGATCCTGGTGCTGGCCTGGGCGGTGTTCGTCGCAGGCATCGTGCAGCTCGCGTTCCAGCTGCCGTTCCTGAAAAAGATTGGCATGCTGCCGAGCATCCGCTTCAGCCTCAAGGACGAAGGCATGTGGCGCGTCATCAAGCAGATGGGCCCGGCGGTGTTCGGCGTGTCCATCGCGCAGATCAGCCTGATCATCAACACCATCTTCGCGTCGTTTCTGGTCGCGGGCAGCGTGTCCTGGCTGTATTACGCCGACCGCCTGATGGAATTCCCCAACGGGCTGCTGGGCGTGGCGCTGGGCACGATCCTCCTGCCCTCGCTATCCAAGTGCTACTCCAGCAACGACACGGCCGAATACTCGAAGCTGCTCGATTGGGGGCTGCGCCTGACCATCATGCTGACGCTGCCCGCCGCGCTGGCGCTGGGCATGATCGCCGTGCCGCTGCTGGCGACCTTCTTCCAGCACGGCGCCTTCACCGCGCACGACGTGCTGATGACGCGCGAGGCGCTGGTCGGCTACAGCGTCGGGCTGGTCGGCATGATCCTGGTGAAAATCCTCGCCCCCGGCTTCTACGCGCGGCAGGACATCAGGACGCCGGTGAAGATCGGCATCGTCACGCTGCTGGCGACGCAGGCGATGAACGCGCTGTTTATCGGCTGGATACAACATGCCGGGTTGGCCCTGTCGATCGGTCTGGGCGCGTGCCTGAATTCCGCGATCCTGTTTTATTACCTGCGCAAGCACAACATCTACCAGCCCGAACCGGGCTGGGCGAAATTCTTCGTCAAGATATGCATCGCGTTGCTGGCGCTCGGCCTCGCACTGTGGTTCGGCATGGGCACCGAGCAAAGCTGGCTGACCCGTTCCGGCTGGTCGCGCATCCTGCATTTGTCGGCGCTGGTCGCGGGCGGTGTGGTGGTGTACTTCGCCGTGCTCGCCGCGCTGGGTTTCCGCCCCAGGGATTTTTCCAAGCGCGGGGTGAATTGATAAAACTGATTGGAGGTAGCGATGAGCGATTATTCCTATAATGTTGAAGAAGCCAGTTTTGACGATCTGGTGGTGGCGCGCTCGCATGAAATGCCTGTGCTGGTGGATATCAGCGCGGACTGGTGCGCGCCGTGCCGGGTGTTGGCGCCGCTGCTGCACAAGATGGTCTTTGCCTATGACGGCAAATTCCTGCTCGGGATCGTGGACGCAGACGAAAACATGAAGATCGCCGGACGGCACAAGGTGCGCGGCTTTCCGACCGTGGTGGCTTACAGCCACGGGGTGGAGATCGACCGCTTCCATGGCGCGCAGACCGAGGGTTTTCTGCGCGGCTTCATCGATCGCGTGATCGAGCGGCATGAAGCCGCCCTCAATGATGAATAGCTCTGTTTATTTGTAGTTCAGCAAATTAATTCAAAGCCGAGCATCCCGCTGTGATTTTCCAAGCTTGCAGTGAGTTGGAGCTAATGGAGGTTTCGTGCCAGGAACGGCCATACACCTGCACGCAGAACCTGTCATTTGGAGATCTGCTGCAATTAGATTTCGCGCGCGCCCTGCCTCTGTTGGTTCAGTCAATGAATAATCGCTATACTCATGCACCATCAATAAGTGCCATCCGAAAGAGCATTGCTAATTTTAATGACCGAACAACAAATCGAACAAGCCCTGATCGAAAAACTGGGCGAATTGAAATATACCTACCGCCCGGACATTAGTGATCGCGCCGCGCTGGAAGCCAACTTCCGCCAGCACTTCGAGGCGCTCAACCGCGTTCATCTCACCGACAGCGAGTTCCACCGTCTGCTGGACTCGATTATCACCCCGGACGTGTTCACCACCGCCAAGCACTTGCGCGAGAAGAACAGCTTCGAGCGCGACGACGGCACGCCGCTCTATTACACACTGGTCAATATCAAGGACTGGTGCAAAAACAACTTTGAAGTCATCAATCAACTGCGCATCAGCACCGACTACAGCCATCACCGCTTTGATGTGATTCTGCTTATCAACGGCGTGCCTGTGGTACAGATCGAGCTGAAAACCCTGCAAATCAGCCCGCGCAAAGCCATGCAACAGATCGTCGACTACAAGAACGACCCCGGCAACGGCTACACCAAGACCCTGCTCTGTTTCCTGCAACTCTTCATCGTCAGCAACCGCAGCGATACCTGGTACTTCGCCAACAACAACAGCCGCCACTTCAGCTTCAATGCAGATGAGCGCTTTTTGCCGCTTTATCAGTTCGCCAGCGAAGACAACAAAAAGATCACCCATCTGGACAGCTTCGCCGACGCTTTCCTGGCCAAATGCACGCTGGGTCAGATGATCAGCCGTTACATGGTGCTGGTCGCCAGCGAGCAGAAGTTGCTGATGATGCGGCCCTATCAAATCTATGCCGTCAAGGCGATAGTCGAGTGCATTCACCAGCACTGCGGCAATGGCTACATCTGGCACACCACCGGCAGCGGCAAAACGCTCACCTCGTTCAAAGCCTCCACTCTGCTCAAGGACAACCCGGACATCGACA
>JAUYGW010000262.1 GCA_030690245.1 Gallionella sp.
CGCGCCGTACTCGGTGACGAACACCTCGCCGTGCTGGAAGGGGCTCATGGTGCCCGGATCGACGTTGATGTAAGGGTCAAGCTTGAGCATCGTGACCTTGAGGCCGCGCGATTCGAGGATGGCCGCAAGAGAAGCGGCGGCGATGCCCTTCCCCAGAGAAGAGACAACGCCGCCGGTAATAAAAATGTACTTAGTCATAGGGCGCGATGATACCGTAAAAAGGGCCGTCCTCAAAGTTCCGGCTGGCCGTGAAAGCGCTTTCCGTGCGCCGTTATCGGCCGCATCTGTACAGGAAGTATTTCATGCGCCGGCAAGCCTGCCGGACAATTATCACCGGGGGTGCTCCGCGCTGCGAGCAAAGAGTTCCTGCAAGGTCAGATCGGCGCTTTGTTCGAGCTGCGCGGCACAGGCCGCGATCCATTGCCGCAACGGGTCATCACCCCGTCCGGCAGGCAATGAGCCGCTGTCCAGCACGAACAGGCGCAACAGCTCGACGGCGCGAATATGGTTCGCATCGCGCATCATCAACCAGCCTTGCCCCTCTGCCTTGCGCACCATACCGGCGCTTGCCAGCTTGCCGAGAATTTTTTCCAGCAGGTCATAACCGAGATGCAACGATCTGGATAATTCCGGGAAAGTGCTCACCCTGCCCTGCTGCAAACCGCTTGCGAGGAATTGCAATACGCGCAGCGCATCCAGCAATCGGGCGGCAGGCGATAAACTCTGCGCTGCGGGGGCGCGCCAATGCGACAGCGACGCTGCGATCACCGCGCCGAGCAGGGTGGCCAGCCAGGACAGGTAAATCCACATCAGGAAAACCGGCACGCTGGCGAACGCGCCATACACCAGCTTGTAAGTGGGGAAATGGCTGATGTAATAGCCGAACACGCGGTTCATGGACTCGAAAACGATTGCGGCCGCGACCGCGCCGATCAACGCGTGCGAACGCGGCACATGGCGATTCGGCACCAGCTCGAACAGTATCGCGAACGCCAGCGTGGTAAAAAGCACCGGCAATATTTTCAGCGCGCCCACCCCGAATATCGGAATCTGTTTGGCATAGCCCATCGACAATCCGACCAGCCACGAGGTCAGCGACAGGCTTGCACCGATGAGCAACGGCGCGAGCGTAAGCACCGCCCAGTAAATAACCAACCGCCTGTGCAGCGGGCGTGGGCGGGATACCCTCCAGATCGTATTGAACGCATGGTCTATAGTCAGCATCAACAGCATGGCCGTCACCGCCAGAAACACGATGCCGACCGCCGTCAGGCGCATCGCGCTCTCGGTGAACTGCTGCATGTATTCCGTGATGACCTTTCCCGCCATCTCCGGCATCAGGTTGTTGAGCAGATATGACTTGATCTGGCTGGAAAAATCCTCGAACACCGGAAACGCCGAGAACATCGCCAGCGCGATGGTGAGCAATGGCACCAGCGACAGCAGCGTGGTAAAGGTCAGGCTCGCCGCAATCTGCATGCAGCGATCCTGATGGAAGCGCACCGCGATGAAGCGCATGAAATTCAGAAAGTCCCGCCAATTTTTTTGCATGTTTAATTCATTTTCTTATAATCCAAAAAACCGCACTCGTCCGCAGATTACACAGATTAGCGCAGATTAAACAAAATACCAGAAACGCATTGTTACTCACCAAGCAGTGCAAACAAGGACTCTTTGAATTTGATTGATAATCTGTTTAATCTGTGTAATCTGCGGATTGGGCTGCTTTTTCTAGGATAATGCGCGCATGGTAACCGACAAAGAAATCCTGGTGCTGTACTACAGCCAGCATGGCGCTACGCGGCAGATGGCGCAGTTCATCGCGCGCGGCATCGAACAGGCGGGCGGCGTGAGCGCAAGGCTGCGCACCGTGCCGAAGGTCTCCGCAGTATGCGAGGCGGTCGAGCCCGGCATTCCGGCCGAAGGCGCGCCCTACGCCGAACTGCGCGATCTCGAGGAATGCATCGGCCTGGCTCTGGGCAGCCCCACCCGCTTCGGCAACATGGCCTCCGCGATGAAATATTTCTGGGACGGCACCGGAGGATTGTGGATGAAACATGCGCTGGCCGGTAAGCCCGCCGCGCTGTTCACTTCCACCGGCAGCATGCATGGCGGGCAGGAAAGCACCCTGCTGTCGATGATGCTGCCGCTGCTGCATCACGGCATGATCATCGTCGGCCTGCCCTACTCCGAGCCGGAGCTCGCCACCACGCAAAGCGGCGGCACGCCGTATGGCGCAAGCCATGTCGCCGGGATCGCCAACGACCTTCCAGTTTCGGAAGCCGAAAAGAAATTATGCATGGCGCTCGGCAAGCGGCTTGCGCTGACCGCATTGAAGCTCTCGACGTAAACAAACCTCTTTCATCCTCAAAACGGCTCAGCCACGGATAAACACTGATTAACTCAGATAAAACGATGTGTTGCTGAAGCCCCACCCTACACCAGAAAGGTGCGCCGGATGAGAAGGGCAACTTATTGATAATCCGTGTGTATCCGTGTTAATCCGTAGCCGAACTGCTTTTTATAGGCTCATTGGCCGATTGTCCCCGCAGCAAAACGAAGGGCACGCGCTGCGTGCCCTTGCACTTCATTACTGCCCAGCCGGTTACTTGCTCCTGGTCTTTGCTTTTGCCGCCGGCTTAACTGGCTTGATTTCCGATGCGGCCGGCTCGGTTTTCACCGGTTCGGCAACCGGCTCCAGTTTCTTTTCCGGCATGCAACTGCTGTTGTTCACCGTGCCGTTGGGCATAACCGTATTGCATAAAGTCGCGCCGGTCAGCGTGGCATCGGCGATATTGGCGCCGGTCAGGTCGGCATCGGTCAGGTCGGCATTCAGCAGGATCGCGCCGGTCAGATTGGCGCGCTCCAGTTGCGCACCGCGCAGCGTCGCCTTGTTCAGGTTGGCTTCGGTCAGGTTGGCTTGCGACAGGTTGGCGCGGGTCAGATTGGCGCGTGCCAGATTGGCTTCGGTCAAATTAGCCTTGCCGAGATTGGCCTTGAACAGGTTGGCTTGCGCGAGATTGCCCATATACAGCTGCGCGCCGGAAAGATTGGCCGAACCCAGATTGGCCTCGGCCAGCGCGGCGTTCATGCATACCGTGCGCGGCTGGATCATGCAACCATTGATGGCATTCTCCGTAGCCTCGGCCTGATCGACCCTGGCGGACTTTTTGGCGGGACAGTTCGCCCCGCTGTTCACAATACCGTTTGGCATCGTGGTGCGGCAGAAAACAGCCTTGTTGAACTTTGCGCCGTCGATCTCCGCATCGGTCAAATTGGTGTCGGTTAAATTAACCTCGCTGAGGTTTGCGCCCTTGAGCTTGGCGCGCGTCAGATTCGCACCGGTCAGATTGGCGCCGGTCAGGTCGGCGTTATACAGCGTGATGTCGGTCATGTCCGCTTCGGTGAAATTGCCGCCCATCAGCTTGCCGTGATAGATGTTGGCCTCCTTGAGATTGGCCTTGGAAAAATCGGACTTGGTCAGGTCGCCCTCGAGCAGATGTGCGCCATGCATATCGGCGCCGGCCAGATTCCTGCCGGACAACTCGGCATGAGGGCATTGCGACTTCGGAATGATCCAGCACTCTGCCCAGCTTGCATTGGCGGCCAGGAAAGCCAGCAAAAACGTCGAACTCAACAAAATTTTCTTCAAGACAATCTCCAATGAAGTATATAAAAAGAATGGGCATTCATAAAATCCCCGCAACTCACGGGGCAGGATTATGACTAGGCCTCCGACCGTATGTTCAAAAACAATTGTTTCAAAATGTTAAAGAGAGCCTTAAAAATTCAGAGTTCGCCCAAAGGCCAGGCGCATAAGAAATTTACGGGCATCCGCGTAGCGGATGCCCGTAAATGTGGATTTTCAGAGACTCACTTCACAACTGCGGATGGGCGCGCTCCAGCTTGCTGTGCAGTTTGTTGAGCGCGTTCAGGTAAGCCTTGGCGGAGGCCACCACGATATCGGTGTCCGCGCCCTGCCCGTTGACGATGCGCCCGCCCTTGGCCAGACGCACCGTCACCTCGCCCTGCGCATCGGTGCCGCTGGTGATGTTATTCACCGAATACAGCTGCAACTCGGTGCCGCTGTGCACGATTTGCTCGATGGCCTGGAAGGTCGCGTCCACCGGCCCGCCGCCTTGTGCCTCGGCGTCGTGTTGCGCGCCGCCGATGCTCATCACTACCTTTGCAACCGGCAAGATGCCGGTCTCGCTGTGGGCGCGCAACGAGACCAGGCGGTAATGCTCGCTGACCTGCGCCACCGCCTCATCGCTCACCAGCGCCTGCAAGTCCTCATCAAAAATTTCGTGCTTGCGATCCGCCAATTCCTTGAAGCGCTGGAACGCGGCATTGAACGCCTCTTCTGAAGCAAACTCGATATTCAGCGCGGTAAAACGCTGGCGCAACGCATTGCGCCCGGAGAGCTTGCCCAGGGTCAGCTTGTTGGCATTCCAGCCCACGTCCTCGGCGCGCATGATTTCGTAGGTTTCGCGGTGCTTGAGCACGCCGTCCTGGTGAATGCCGGATTCGTGCGCAAAAGCGTTCGCGCCGACGATCGCCTTGTTCGGCTGCACCGGATAGCCGGTGATGCTGGAAACCAGCTTGGAAGTCGGCACGATCTGCGTGGTATCGATGCGCGTGTCCAGGTTGAAGATATCGCGGCGCGTCCTTACCGCCATCACGACTTCTTCCAGTGAGGCATTGCCGGCGCGTTCGCCGAGGCCGTTGATGGTGCATTCCACCTGGCGCGCGCCGTTCATCACCGCCGCCAGGGACTTCGCCACCGCCAAGCCCAGATCGTTGTGGCAATGCGTGGACCAGACCACCTTGTCCGAATTCGGCACGCGCTCGATCAATTGCTTGATGCGCTCGCCCCACGCGGCGGGAATGGAATAGCCCACCGTATCCGGCACGTTCAATGTTTTGGCTCCGGCCTTGATCACCGCATCAAACACGCGCACCAGGAAATCCATCTCCGAGCGCACCGCATCCTCGGCGGAAAATTCCACGTCGTCGGTATATTCGAGCGCCCACTTCACCGCGCTGACCGCGCGCTCGACCACCTGATCCTCGCTCATGCGCAACTGGTGCTGCAGGTGGATCGGGCTAGTGGCAATGAAGGTGTGGATGCGCCCCGACTTGGCCGGGCGGATCGCCTCGCCGGCGCGGCGCACGTCATTCTCGCCGGCGCGCGCCAGCGAGCACACCGTGGAATTTTTCACGATTTCGGCAACCGCCTTCACCGCCTCGAAATCGCCGGGACTGGCGGCGGCAAAGCCCGCCTCGATCACGTCCACGCCGAGTTTTTCCAGCTGGCGCGCAATACGGACTTTCATTTCCCTGGTCATCGCCGCGCCGGGACTCTGCTCGCCATCGCGCAAGGTGGTGTCAAAAATAATTAATTTATCTGTCGTTTTGTTTGGCATTTTGTTTGGCATGATAAAAACTCCAATGCGAATAGGTTAAACCTGCGTAACCGATGTGCGGTTCGCGTACTTGTTTCAAATTGTGGTGGGGTAGTTAGCGCGCGACGCGCAGCAGCAGCGCGGCCAGCAGGCTGAACGTGGAGTGAAGTGTTGCGATAAGCGTGGAAAAATGCATGGACGAAATATAATGGCTTTCGCTTGCCTGTGCAACATGCATTACCAGTAGTGTCCGGTTAACTTACGTATTCACACGCCAAAGTTTAGTATTGGCGAGGGCTGTAGAGCAATTACATATGTATACGTATTTAGGGCACCTCTAAAAATTCAGATTTCGTCATTCCGGCATTCACCTTGCGCATAAGGAGTTTGGTGATTCAGTACAAGTCAGCGCTCCTCCATGGACTCCGATATCGTCTTGGTGATGGGCTTGGTCAGGTATTGCAGCACGGTTTTTTTACCGGTCTTGATTTCCGCCACGGCCGTCATGCCGGGCTGGATATCGATGCGCTCGTTGTCTTTTCCGGCGAGGTTGCGAATGCTGGTCTTGATCTGCACCCGGTAATAAGGCTGCTCGTTGTTGCGCACGTCTACATCCAAGGTATCGGCGCTGATATAAGTCACTTTGCCTTCGAGCGAGCCGTAGATCGAGTAGTCGTAGGCATCAAGCTTGACCGTCGCCGGCAGCCCCGGTTTGACGAAAGCGATGTCGGCGGGTTTGACCTTGGCCTCGATGATCAGGTCGTCATCCACCGGCACAATCTGCATGATTTCCTCGCCCGGCTTCGCCACGCCGCCCAGGGTGGTCAGACGCACGTTGCGCACGATTCCGTCCATGGGCGAGCGCACCTCGGTGAAGTCGAGTTGTTCCTTGCGCTGTGCGACGATTTGCGTAACGCCAGTCAAATCCTCCTGCGCCTTGCCAAGTTCGGTTTGGCACTCTTGCAGGTACTTGTTGCGCCGGTTGGTTATCTGGCCTTCGATATCCGCCACCTGTCGCTGGAGTTTGAGTATTTCCGCCCTGCTGACATCGCCGGTTTTCAGCAACGGCATATTCATCTCAAGCTCTTCCTGGATCAGCTTCCTGGATCTTTCCAGTGCGGCGATCTCGTCGCGCATGGCGCCTTGCCGTTTGTTGAACAGCGCCAATTGATTGGT
>JAUYGW010000266.1 GCA_030690245.1 Gallionella sp.
CTAGCACACTCGTCACCAATGTCGGTGCAAGCGTTGTCGGCACTTACGGCAGCATCGCCATCGCAAGCAATGGCGCTTACACCTACACACTCGACAACTCGCGCGCCGACATTCAAGCGCTGGCCATCGGTGAGCATCCACCCACCCCAGAGGTCTTTACCTACACCGTCAATGATGGGCACGGTGGAACTTCAACCGCGTTGGTGACCATCACCATCACGGGCACCAACGATGCGCCTTTGGTGGCAGCCACCGATGTCACCGGCGCTGTCACCGAATCGCTTACCCCGGTGGGTAACTTGAGCGACAGCGGCACGATCACCTTCACCGATGTGGACCTGACCGATGCGCACAGCATCAGCGTAACGGCTACCTCGACGACACCGCTGGGCACGCTGACCCCGAGCATCAGCACCGACAGCACCGGCACCGGCCTCGGTGGTGTGATCAGCTGGAACTACAGCGTTGCTGCTTCTGCAGTTGAATACCTGGCTGCGGGCCAGACTAAGCTTGAGACCTTCACCATCACGCTTAACGATGGCCATGGCAGCACGGTGGATCGCACCGTCAGCGTCACCATCACCGGCACCAACGACCAGCCTGTGGTGGACGTGGCCGATGTCAACGGTGCGGTGACTGAGACCACCGGCACGCCGGTAGCACTGGCCATACTGACTGACAACGGCATGATCGCCTTCACCGACGTGGACCTGATCGACATCCACAGCGTCAGCGCCGTCACCCCGACGGGCACCCCGCTGGGCAGCCTGACGGCGACACTCACCACCGGCACCAGCGATACCACTGGCCTGGGCGGCGTGGTCACCTGGAACTACAGCGTTGATGCTGCACTGGTTGAATACCTGCAAGCTGGCCAGACCAAGCTTGAAACCTTCAGCTTCAACGTTCTGGACAACAAGGGCGGCAGCGTCACGCGCACCGTTGAGGTCACCATCACCGGCACCAACGACCAGCCTGTGGTGGACGCGGGCGACGTCACTGGCGCGGTGAGCGAGACCACCGGCACGCCGGTAGCACTGGCCATACTGACTGACAACGGCACG
>JAUYGW010000267.1 GCA_030690245.1 Gallionella sp.
CATCGACATCGCGTCCGAACATCGGCAGGCGCTTGGTGCGGATCACGTGATCCGGCGTGGCCGGGCCGCGTTGCGTAATGCTGGCCGCGTCGGGATGGCGCGCAAAGGCCAGCGCAGCATTGCTCGAACAGCTGCGCAACAGCAGCGGGAAACCGGCGGCAGCGGAAACTTTCTTCCTCAATTCCGGCAACTCGAACCAGTTGGCGGTTGATTCAATATCGGCTGCCGGGGCAAGCGGCGCATTCCGGTTCAGGTAATCCTCGGCGCGGCCGACCAGCTCTATCATCCGCTCGTAGGATTGCTTCGCGGTATCGCCGAAACTGAAAATGCCGTGGTTCATCAGCACCATGCCGATGGTGCGCGGGGTGGCCTGTATGGGAAATACCTCGGCACACAGCTTGGCGAGATCGAAACCGGGCATCACGAAGGGCAGCACGATGACTTCGTCGCCGTAAATCTCGCGGATGCGAGCCTCGCCCGACGCAGTATTGGTGACCGTCACGATCGCGTCGGCATGGGTGTGGTCGACGAAGCGGTGCGGGATCAGCGCGTGCAGAATGGCTTCGACCGACGGCGCTGGTGCCGACGGGTCAAGCGAAGCCAGCTTGAGCTCGCGCGCCATGTCGATGTCCGACAGCTCTTCCAGGCGCGACAGCTTCAGCATCGCATCGAGGCGCACCGCGACAAAGTCCTTGGCCTCTATCGTGGCGAGATCGGAGCCGCTGCCCTTCACGAACAGTGTTTCCACATCCTCGCCGAAGATGTTCTTGCTGACGCCCTTCACCGAGGTGTTGCCGCCGCCGTGCAATACCAGATTCGGATTCGCGCCGAGCAGCCGCGAGGTATAAACGCGCTCCGCGAGGATGTCCTTATGCTTGTCCGCTTCGATATCGTTCCAGAGGTTTTCCATGCTTGTACCTGATCCTGATAAATTTATTTGCTATTCAAAGACCCTCACCCGACCTTCGGCCACCCTCTCCCGCAGGCGGGAGAGGGGTTGGGGGTGAGGGTCTATTTCAACGCGCGCATCGCCCCGGCCTCCGCTTTCACCACGCCGCGCTCGGTAATCAATCCGGTCACCAGCCGCGCCGGGGTCACGTCGAAACCGTAGTTGGCCGCGCGCGAACCTTGCGGGGTGACCTGCACGGTGCGCACCTGCCCATCGTCACACAGCCCGGCGATATGCGTCACCTCTTCTGGAGTGCGTTCCTCGATGGGAATTTCCTTCACGCCGTCCTGCAACGTCCAGTCTACCGTCGGGGTGGGCAGCGCCACGTAGAACGGCACGCCGTTATCGTGCGCCGCAAGCGCCTTGAGATAGGTGCCAATCTTGTTGCACACGTCGCCGCGCGCGGTGACGCGGTCGCAGCCGACGATCGCCATGTCCACCATGTCGTGCTGCATCAGGTGTCCGCCCGCATTGTCGACGACCACGGTGTGCGGCACGCCATGCTGGCCGAGCTCCCATGCGGTCAGGCTCGCGCCCTGGTTGCGCGGACGCGTCTCGTCCACCCATACATGCAGCGGGATGCCCGCGTCGAATGCGGTATAGATGGGCGCGAGCGCCGTGCCCCAATCCACCGTCGCGAGCCAGCCGGCATTGCAGTGAGTGAGGATGTTGACCGTGATGCCCTTCTTCTGGTGAATCGCGCGAATGATCTCGCTGCCATGCTGGCCGATGGCCGCATTGATCGCCACGTCCTCATCGGCGATGCGCGCCGCCTCGATCCACGCCGCCGCAGCGCGTTCGCTTTCGGGCAGCGGTGCAAGCAGCGCGCGCATCTTCTCCACGCCCCAGCGCAGATTCACCGCCGTGGGCCGCGCCGCGAGCAGCACGTTGCAAGCATCCGCCAGCACGGTATCCGAGGCATGTTCGCGCATCGCCAGCGCGACGCCATAAGCCGCCGTTACGCCGATCAGCGGCGCGCCGCGCACCTGCATGTCGCGGATCGCGCGCTCGGCGTCGCGCATCGTGTTCAGCCGCAGCGTGGCAAAAACATGCGGCAATCTGGTCTGGTCGATGATCTCCACCGCGTCGGGGGTCGGCCAGATGGTGCGATAGGGGGTTCCGTTAATTTTCATAATGTTTGTTCATATGTAGGTTGTGTTGAGCGTAGCGATACCCAACAAAAAAACGATGGGTATCGCGTTGCTCAACCCATCCTACGCTCGCTCAAAAACACTTCGTGCCCTCTGTGTCCTTCGTGGTGAGTGGTTTTTTCCATGTGTTTCAATCGCCTTCAAACTCGCACAGCGCAAACACCTTGTGCCCAAGCTTCTCCAGCCGCGCACGCCCGCCAATATCCGGCAGGTCGATCACGAAGCAGCATTCCACCACCACCCCGCCCATATCCTGGATCAGCTTGGTAGCTGCTTCCGCCGTGCCGCCGGTGGCGATCAAATCGTCCACCAGCAACACGCGGTCGCCCTTCTGGATCGCGTCGACATGGATCTCGATGCGGTCGGTGCCGTATTCGAGCTGGTAATCGCGCCCGATCGTTTCGGCGGGCAGCTTGCCCTTCTTGCGGATCGGCACGAAGCCCAAGCCCAGCTCATAGGCGACCGGGGTGCCGACGATGAAGCCGCGCGATTCGATGCCGGCCACCTTGTCGATCTTCATGCCCTTGTAGCGGGCGACGATTTCCTGGATCGTGGCGCGCAGCCCGACAGGGTCTTTCAGCAGCGTGGTGATGTCGCGGAACATGATGCCCTGATGGGGGTAATGCGGGACGGTGCGGATTCTGGATTTTATTGGCATGTGATTTCTCCCTGAGGTTTTGTAGGGCGGGCTCTGCCCGCCGTCGCAATCCAATGTCGGGCAAAGCCCGACCTACGTTTTATTTTTCAGCATCCGCCCGGCGACTGCTGACAACTTCTCGATCATCGCAGGGTCGCGCGCTTCCGGCGCGGTCAGGATGGCGTGTTGCAATGCGCTGCGGCAGCCGCACGCGCCGCCTTCTTCATCGCCCAGCACGCGCGGCGCGACGCCCTTGACCAGCGTGCGCGCCTTGTCGGCATTTTCCAGCAGCACCTTGACGATCGCATTTACCGTCACGTTGTCGTGGTCGGGATGCCAGCAGTCGAAATCCGTGACCATCGCGACGGTGGCGTAGCAGATCTCGGCCTCGCGCGCGAGCTTGGCTTCCGGCATGTTGGTCATGCCGATCACATCGCAGCCCCACAGGCGGTACAGCTCCGATTCCGCGAGGCTGGAAAACTGCGAGCCTTCCATCACCAGATAAGTGCCGCCGCGCACCACCGGAATATCCATCTGCTGCGCCGCCTCGTGCAGGTGCGCGCCCAGGCGGCTGCACACCGGATGCGCCATCGAGACATGCGCGACCAGCCCGCTGCCGAAGAAGCTTTTTTCCCGCGCGAAGGTGCGGTCGATGAATTGATCGACGATGACAAACATGCCCGGTGTGAGATGTTCGCGCAGCGATCCCACCGCGCTCACCGAAATGATGTCCGTCACGCCGAGGCGCTTGAGCGCGTCGATGTTGGCGCGGAAGTTGATCTCGGAAGGCGGGATGCGATGCCCGCGCCCGTGGCGCGGCAGGAAGGCGATGGATTGTCCCGCCAGCTCGCCGACCATAATCTCGTCCGACGCTTCGCCGAATGAAGATTCCACCTTCACCCAGCGGGTGTTCTCCAATCCCTCGATGTTGTAAACGCCGCTGCCGCCGATGATGCCCAACATATTTATTTACTCCTTATTTCAATCTTGAAACGGCATTTTAACCACGAAGGTCACGAAGACCACGAAGGCGAACAAAATGTTGTTCGAACAATGGGGCTCACCTTGCCGCTGCTCAATATCATGCAACCAATGAATCGGGGTCGGCAGGGATGGGCGGCTTTATACCCAACTCGCAAAAATCTTCGTGATCTCTGTGTTCTTCGTGGTAAAAGTTTTTTATAGGCTCAAACCACAACCGGCACGCGCGCGGTCAGCGCGCACATCAATTCATAGCTGGCGGTTCCGGCCGCGCGCGCCACTTCCTCGATCGGCAGGCCCTCGCCCCACAGCGTGACGGCGCTGCCGACTCCGGCTTGCGGCAGCTTGCTCAAATCCGCACACAACATGTCCATCGAGACGCGCCCCAGGGTTTGCGTCGCTTGCCCGTCCACCAGTACCGGCGTGCCGCTCGGCGCATGGCGCGGGTAGCCGTCGGCGTAACCGCAGGCGGCGATGCCGATGCGCATCGCATGCTCGGCGCGGAACAGCGCGCCGTAACCGACCTCGTCTCCGGCGCGCAATTCCTGTACGGCGATGATGCGGCTGCTCAGGGTCATCGCCGGTTGCAGGCCGAGTTGCTGTGCGCTTGGCCCTTCTCCGCCATCTGGGGCAAACGGCGATGCGCCGTACAGCATGAGGCCGGGGCGCACCCAGCCGCCGTGCGTTTCCGGATAACGCAGCAGCGCGGCGGAATTCGCCAGCGAGCGCGCGATGCGATGCGGCGCGGCGAAGTCGTTGAACAGGGCGAGCGGGCCGGCGATGCCGCGCGCCTCGTCGGCATTGGCGAAATGCGTCATCAGGGTGATGCCGCGCACGGCGCGATGGCGGCGCAGTTGTTCCAGCGCGTGCGCCGCCTGCTGCGGCGCGAAACCCAGGCGGTTCATGCCGCTGTTGATCTTGAGCCAGACATCCAGCGTACCTTTGCCGGGGCAGGCATCCAGCAATGCAAGCTGCCACGCGCTGTGGATTACGCAAACCAGGTCGTATTGCGCGATGAGGGCCATATCCCCGGCGTTGAAAGCGCCTTCCAGCAGCAGGATCGACTGATTGAAGCCAGACTCGCGCAGCTGCACCGCCTCCCGGATGTCCAGCAGCGCGAAACCGTCCGCCGCCGACAATGCTTCGGCCACCCGGAACAAGCCGTGCCCGTAGCCGTCCGCCTTGATCACCGCCATGATGCGCGCGGACGGCGCGGCACGGCGCGCCACCCGGAGATTGTTCTCCAGCGCGCTCAGGTTGATATGGGCTTGTATGGGGCGTGGCACGAATTCACTTATCGCAAGGATTTTAATAGGCGCGAATGATAGCAGGGGCTGTGCTTTCGTGATATAAAACGGCCTGCCAAAAACAATCCCTGTTGAATGAATTCCGGTTTCTACATTATCCTCGCGGCGCAGTTTTTATCCGCGCTCGCCGACAACGCCCTGCTGTTTGCCGCGATTGCCCTGCTCACCGACCTGAATTCGCCAGCCTGGCATACACCGGTATTGCAGCAGAGCTTCATCGTCTCGTACATCGTGCTGGCGCCGTTCGTCGGCGCATTTGCCGACTCGCTGCCCAAGGGGCGCGTGATGTTCATCAGCAACATCATCAAACTGGCCGGCTGCGTCGCGATGCTGGTCGGCGTCCATCCGCTGATCGCCTACTGCCTGGTCGGGCTGGGTGCCGCGGCCTACTCCCCCGCCAAATACGGCATCCTCACCGAATATCTCCCGCCCGACCAGCTGGTCAAGGCGAATAGCTGGATGGAAGGGCTGACCGTCGCCGCCATCGTGCTCGGCGCGCTGGTGGGCGGCATGCTCATCAGCCCAAAAGTCGTCGCGCCGCTGCTGCAAACGCTGGATATCCCGCTGGTCGGCAGCATCGCGGAACTGGCCATCGCCTTCATCGTGCTGATCTACATTGCCGCCGCGATTTTCAACCTTTACATCCCGCGCGTCGCCATCGACCACAAGCCGCTCAGCCGCAGCCCCGTGTTCCTGGTCAAGGATTTCTGGCACTGTTTCAAGCTGCTATGGAAAGACCCGCTCGGTCAGGTTTCGCTGGCGGTCACCACATTGTTCTGGGGTGCGGGCGCCACATTGCGCCTGCTGGTGCTGGCCTGGGCGGCGGTCGCGTTGCACTACGACATCGGCGAGGCCGCCAAGCTCACCGCCTGGGTGGCCATCGGCATCGCCATCGGCTCGGTGCTGGCGGCGAAATTCATCAAGCTGGAGCATTCGGTGAAGGTGCTGCCGGTCGGCATCGCAATGGGTGTCGCCGTGCTGATGATGATTCCGGTAACCAACAGCACGGTGGCGATCTTGCTGCTGATTGCGATCGGCGCGATGGGCGGCTATTTCGTCGTGCCGATGAACGCGCTGCTGCAACATCGCGGCCACCTGCTGATGGGCGCGGGACGCTCCATCGCGGTGCAGAACTTCAACGAAAACCTGAGCATCTTCGCGATGCTGGGGCTGTATGCCGTGATGCAGAAACTGGAGCTCAGCATCTACCTCATCATCGCGGTGTTCGGCCTGCTGCTGTCCGGCATCATGGCCGCGCTGTACAAGCGCCATGGGCATGACCAGGACAGGGGACAAAAATAAGCCGGCGTAATTCAATCCAAAAAACGCAGATCAGCCACGGATTAACACGGATGAACTGCACCGCTACTTTGGCACTTTGATGCCGTTTAGAGTAGTGGGCGTCCATTCCATTATTAGCTATTGGGGCATTGCAAAATCAAGGGGTTGTAGGTCGGGTTTTAACCCGACATGTCGGGCTGAAGCCCGACCTACGTTCTAATGAATCATCTGGGTTCAAGTTGAGCCGGATAATTCAAAATTATTGGTTTGATCGGTGCTAATCCGTGTTTATCCGTGGCTGACTGCTTTTTCCAGGTTGGTTCAATTACCCTGCAATTTCCCGAGCAATGCTTCAAACTCCTCGACCGGCACCGGTTTGCTGAACAGATAGCCCTGATACGCCATGCAGCCGTTTTGTTTGAGGAAGCCCAGTTGCGCCCCGGTCTCCACCCCTTCGGCAATCACGTTCAAGCGGAAGTTTTGCGCCATGTCGATGATGGTTTTCACCATCACGGCATCGTTCGGATCGGTTGCAATATCACGCACGAAGCTCTGATCGATCTTGATCTGGTCGAGCGGCAGTTGCTTCAGGTAGGACAGCGACGAATAACCGGTGCCGAAATCGTCCAGGGATAATTTGACGCCCAGCGCTTTCAACGCGTGCATTTTTGCCACGACATCGGCAACATCATTCAGCACGACACTTTCAGTCAATTCCAGCTTCAGGCGCGACGGGTCAACCTGATGCGCACGCAGCGCTGCCGCGACCACATCCACAAAACCATGCAAGCGGAACTGTTGCGCGCTGACATTGATGGCAAGCTCCAAATTGCGCGTTTGTTCATTTTCGCCCCACTGCGCAAGCTGCCGGCAGGCGGTATCCAGCACCCACAGACCGATATCCAGGATCAGCGAGCTTTCCTCTGCGACGGGAATGAATTGCGCGGGCGAAACCAAGCCGCGTTTTGGATGCATCCAGCGTACCAGCGCCTCTGCCCCCAACGGGCGCTGCTCGCTATCTACCTGAATCTGGTAATACAGGCGCAGCTCCAAATTGGGGATGGCGCGGCGCAAATCCGCCTCCAGCGCGGCGTGCATTTCCACCGCATGCTGCATCGCGGGATCGAAGAAACGCACCGCGTTCCGCCCAGCATCCTTGGCCTGGTACATCGCCAGATCGGCGCGTTTAAGCAAGGTCTCCACCGATTCCTCGTTGCCACGGTACAAGCACACGCCGATGCTCGGCGAACTGTGATATTCATGCCCCTTGATCTGGTAAGGCACCGACAGCGCCGCGCGTATCTTCTCGGCAATCAGCGCGGCCTTTTGCGAAGCATCTTGCGCATTCGCACCGATCTCATCGATCAATACCACGAACTCGTCGCCGCCCAGCCGCGACACGGTATCCACTTCGCGCACGCAGAACTGGATGCGCTCGGCCACCTCGATCAGCATCAGGTCGCCATAATGGTGCCCCAGCGTATCGTTGAGCGTCTTGAACTTGTCCATGTCGAGGAACAGCACCGCGCCGTAATGATGGCTGCGCGCCGACACCGACAGCGCCAGATGGAAACGGTCCATCAGCAAGCGCCGGTTGGGCAGTTTGGTCAGCGCGTCATAAAACGCCAGATGACGGATTTCCTCCTCGGCCTGTTTGCGCGCGGTGATGTCGCTGAAAATGGCGACATACTCGGTGGTCTCGCCCTGCTCGTCCTTTATCGCGGTGAGGGTCAGCCACTTCGGATAAACCTGCCCGTTCTTGCGCCTGTCCCACATCTCGCCGGTCCAAGAGCCGGAAGCCAGCAGTTGCCGCCACATCTCCGCATAAAAGGCCTTGTCCTGGCGGCCCGAACTGAGGATGCGCGGATTCTTGCCCAACACCTCTTCGGCGCTATAGCCGGTCGTATCCTCGAATGCCCGGTTGACGCGGATGATGTTCGAGTATGCATCGGTGATCAGGATGGCTTCATGCGTCTCGAAGGTTGCCGCTGCCACGCGCAATGCATCCTCCGCCAACTTATGCTCGGTAATATCCTGAACCGCGCCCACCGAGCGCAACGGCTTGCCGGACGCATCGAAATCACTGGAGCAATGTTCACGCACCCACTTGATGCGGCCATCCGCAAGCAGTAGCCGATGCGTGATGTCGTAAGCCTGGCGATCTTGTAACGACCGCGTGTAAGCCTGATCCACCTTGTTGCGGTCATCCGGATGAATCGCGTTCAGGAAATTTTCATAGGATGGCGAAAATTGCTCCGGATCAAGCTCAAATATCCGGTAGATTTCCTCCGACCAGCGCAACTCGCCGCTCACCATGTCCAGCTCCCAGCTCCCCAAATGCCCCAGCCGCTGCGCTTCGTTGAGCAAGTCCTGGTTGTGCTGCAACTCCAGAAGCGCGCGCCTTATGTGCTCCTGGCTGTCCCGTAGCGCCTTTTCGATATGCTCGCGCTCGATGATTTCTTCCTGCAATTGCTCATTGCTTACATTCAGCTCGCGGGTGCGTTCCTCGACGCGGTCTTCCAGCGAGCGATACAGCGATTGCAGGTTTTCGGCCATATGGTTAAACGCGCTCCCCAACGTGCCTATTTCACCCGTGCCGGACTCGGCGACACGTTTGCCCAGATCGCCCCGGGCTATTTCATCGGCGGTCTGCGCGAAAGCCTTGAGCGGCAAAACCAGCCGCCGGCCGAAATAAAATGCGGCAACTCCGGCCAGCAGAATCAATCCCAGCAAGATCTCCAGCAGGGTTTTTCGCTGGCGATAAATCGGCGCGAAAGCCTCCTCGGCATCCATCTTGACCACCATCCCCCAGCGCAATTCCGGCAGGTAGCGCCAGGCGGCGACCACTTGTCGCCCGCTGTAATCGGCTTCTATTCCGCCGCCGTGCCGGCCAAGCAAGGCATTGCGTATCGGGACGGGTGACGTTTTCATATCCATTTTGCGCTGCATGGCTGCCTCCGGGTCATGCCTGAACGGCGCGACAAATTCGGCTTCCCCGGAATCCGTCAACCTGGCGAGCAGGGTTTCCCCGGTCGAGCCCAGCCCGCTGTTTTCCATCGCTACCCGGTAGATATTTTCGGTGCTGAGCTGAAAGGCGATCACGCCGTGGAATACGCCGTTACGAATGATCGGCGCGGCAACAAATGCGGCAGGCACACCGGAAGGCTTGTAGCTTCCGAAGCTGGAAAAGCTGCTTTCAAAGGTCAGGCTGGATTCGCGGAATGCCTTGGCCAGTTGCGAATCGCGGTAAGGGCCGTCGAGCAGATTGGTGGCGAAGTCCGCTTCGTGCTTGTCGGTATAGGTGATTTCGCCCTGCGGCGTAATCAGGAACACATCGTAAAACAGTGCGCTCTCATCAATATAGGCGGAAAAACGGCTGCGGAATTGCCGGTCCACCCTCCGGTATCCGGCTGAGCCGGGGCGGTGTTGCAAATAGGCGTGCGACAAATCGGACATGGCCTGCTCCGCCAGAAGGCCGCGCGCGAGCATCTGCACATCCTGGGCGCGCTCGTCCAGATAGGCTTTGATCTCCATCGCCTTCTTGTCCGCCAGACGCGACATTCGCGCCTGCGTTTCAACGCGCAACGCGGCTTCATTTTGCCGCAGGCTCAGGTAACCGAATAACAGCAGCGGCAGCAGCGCAACCACGATAAACCAGAGCGCCAGGTGATGGGTGAGCGAATGGCCTTTCATGTCATGTTTCATCGCGCCGCTCCCGCCAAAGCCTGTTGCTCGGCAAGCCATTCCGGGCGGCTGCGGTAGAACGGAAACGGCGCCGGGTGCACTGCGGCATCGGATTGCCAGACAATGTCAAATTGCCCGTCGGCGCGCGCCCTGCCGATACGCACGGTTTTCCACAGGTGTCCGGTATTGAAGTCCACCGCCACGATGCCCTGCGGCGCCGCCATGCTTTGCTGCGCAAGGATGTTTTTTACCGGCGTCAGATCCGCCGTACCGGCGTTGCGCACGCTGTCCGCCCACAACTTCACCCCGATATAGGCCGCCTCCATCGGATCATCCAGTACGCGCTCCTTGCCGAAGCGCTGCCTGAAGCGTGCGATGAACGCCTTGTTTTCGTCGCTGTCCACGCTCTGGAAATAATTCCACGCGGCGTAATGCCCCGCCACCAAATCGGCCCCGATCACCGTCAATTCCACTTCGGCGATGCTGGTGGAAAACACCGGGATTTTTTCGGCATCGATGCCTGCGGCGCGCAGCGTGCGGAAGAAATGCAGGTTGCTGTCACCATTGAGCGTGTTGATCACAAAATCGGGGCGCTGCGCGGCAATTTCTTGCACCACTGCAGCCATATCACTTGCGCCCAGCGGCAGATAGCGCTCGCCAAGCAACTGCCCGCCTTGCGCAAGCAGCACGTCCTTGACCGTACGGTTGGCGGTGCGCGGAAAAATGTAATCCGAACCGATCAGGTAATAGCGCTTGCCCTGATTTCGCAAAGCCCAGAACGCCATCGGAATGATTTGCTGGTTGGGTGCCGCGCCGGTATAGAAGATGTCGGGCGATTGCTCCAGCCCTTCGTATTGCAGCGGATAGAACAGCAGGTGATGATACTTTTCGACAACGGCTTTGACTGCCTTGCGGCAATCCGATGTCCAGCAGCCAAACAACGCCTGAACACCGTCCCGGGTGATGAGCTGCTCCGCCTGCTGCGCGCAATGCCCGGCATCCGAACGGCAATCGGCAACGATCATCTCGATGGTCTGGCCGTTTAATCCGCCCGACTGGTTGGCTTCTTCGACCGCCAGCCGCACCGCATCCACCAGCGGCGCCTCGCTCGACGCCATCGTGCCGCTGAGCGAGTGCAGCACGCCGATTTTTATGGCGGGTTTGGCGCGGCCATATTGGCTGTACAGCAGCGCGCCAACCAGCAACCCCGCAGCCGCCAGGATTGCAACCAATAGATTAAATTTACCGAAAAGCAGGTTTTGCATAAACGACCCTGACGCGCATCAAACGCGCTCGGCTCATATTAGCATGACACAGGGGCGCGCCCCTACAGCCCTCCCAACAGCTTCTCGAACTCCTCGACCGGCACGGCCTTGCCGAACAGGAAACCCTGGTAGGTGATGCAGTCGCGCTGCCTGAGCGAAGCCATTTGCGCCTGGGTTTCCACCCCTTCGGCAATCACGCTCAAGTTGAAGTTGTTCACCAGATCGATGATGTTCTGCACCAGCAGCGCGTCGTCGCTGCCTTTGTTGATAGCCTGCACAAAGCCCTTGTCTATCTTGAGCTGATCGATTGGAAGCTGTCTCAGGTAGGACAGCGACGAATAGCGGGTGCCAAAATCGTCCATCGACAAGCCGACGCCAAGCGCTTTAAGCGCATGCATTTTTTTCACCGTTCCAGCCAGGTCGTCCAGCACCATGCGTTCGGTCAGTTCCAGTTTCAGGCGCGCAGGGTTGACCTGGTGCTTGCGCAACATGCCGGCCACCTTATCCACAAAATCGGGCAGGGCGAACTGCTTGGTGCTGACATTGATGGTCAGCAGCAGATCGCACGTTCGCGGATTGCCGCCCCACAAGGCGAGTTGCCGGCAGGCCGTTTCCAGCACCCAATCATCGATCTCGATGATCAGCGCGCTCTCTTCGGCGATCGGAATAAATTGATCCGGCATGACCATGCCGCGCGTTGGATGGATCCAGCGCAGTAACGCCTCCGCCCCCAGCGGACGATTATCGTCACCCACTTGCACCTGGTAGTACAGATGCAATTGCCGCTGTTCCAGGGCGCGGCGCAAATCATTCACCAGCTCGGTATGCGCTTCCACGTTATGCTGCATGGCAGTATCAAAAAAGCGTACCGCATTGCGCCCTGAACTCTTGGCCTGGTACATCGCCAGATCGGCATGTTTGAGCAAGGTGTCCACGGTCTCCTCGTTGCCGCGGTACAAGCTGATGCCGATACTGGGCGAACTATGGTGCTCATGCTCTTTAAGCCAGTAGGGGCGCGCCAACGTCTCGCGGATTTTTTCGCCTACCAGCCCGGCTTTATGCGAAGCCTCGTCCCGGTCATCACCGATTTCCTCGATCAGCACCACAAATTCGTCCCCGCCGAATCTTGCCACGGTATCCATTTCGCGCACGCAAGACTTGATCCGCGCAGCCACCTCAACCAGCAGCAAATCGCCGTAATCATGCCCGAATGTGTCGTTAATTACCTTGAACCTGTCCATGTCGATGAACAATACCGCGCCGTAGTTATTGTGGCGCGTGGAAACAGGCAAAGCCGCGTGGAAGCGGTCGATAAACAGACGCCGGTTGGGCAATTGGGTCAGCGCATCATAGAACGCCAGATTGCGGATCTCCTCCTCGACCCGCTTGCGCGCGGTGATGTCGCTGAAGATGGCGACATACTGGACGGTTTCCTGGTGTTCATTTTTTACGGCAGTCACGGTCATCCACTTCGGATAAATCTGGCCATTTTTGCGTTTATCCCAAATCTCACCCGACCATGTGCCGGTATGGATCAGTTGACGCCACATCTCGGCGTAAAAAGCCTTGTCCTGCCGTCCGGAATTCATCATGCGCGGGTTCTTGCCCAGCACCTCTGCGGAACTGTAGCCGGTGATCTCCTGAAATGCCTGGTTGACGCGGATGATATTGGCGCTGGCATCGGTAATCAGGATGGCCTCATGCGTCTCGAAGGCCGCCGCCGCAACGCGCAACGCTTCTTCGGCCTGCTTGCGTCCGGTGATGTCGCGGCTTGAAGCATAAATAAAGCTTTGCCCTTCCAGTTCTACGCCGGAGGCGCTGATTTCGACATTGATCAGTGTTCCGTCCTTGCGGCGGTACAAGGCCTCGAACATGGCGCTCTTGCCGACCAGTTCCCTGAACTTCTCACGTAACTCATCAATCGGCCATTGCGCATCCCAGTCGGCCACGTTAAGGCCGGACACCTCTTTTTGGGTATAGCCCAGCATGCGGCAGAAGGCATCGTTGGCCGCCAATATATTGCCTTGCATATCCATCACATGGATGCCATCCATAGAAGTCGTCATCAAAGCCTGGTTGCGCCGCAGCAGCGATTCGGTCAACTGCTGAGCCAGTTCCAATTCAATGGTGCGTTTTTTCACCCGCTCTTCGAGGTGCTCCGACAGGTCGAGCAGGCGCGCTTCATTATCGTGTGCCCCTTTTAATAACGCGCTGAACCCTTCGGCCATTTCGTTAAAACTATTGCCCACCTGGCCGAGTTCGTCGCGTGCGCCGAGATTGATCCGCTCATTCAGGTCGCCGCCGGCAAAGGCGTGTGCCGAACGGGCCAGCGAGCGGATATTGACGATAATGGCGCGGCAGGTGCCAATCGAAAAATAGGCCACTGCCAGAAACAGCAGAAACGCGATGCCGACGCTATAACGCAATGTTTTTTCTGCCCGTGCGATACGCGCCCTGATCAAAGTTTCGGCCGTCGGCAACAGTGTTTTATGCAGCCGCGCGTAACTTTTGTCGATCGCCACAGCGGACATCCCAAAAAAATCATCGGGGCGCGTAGCGAAATGCCCGTGAAGAATGTCCGATGCCACCAGGCGGGTAATCTGCTGCGCCGAATCGGTGATATCTCCAGATGCCGCCAAGATTAAATCCTGTAACGCCGGGTTGTGGTGGCTGGTCTTGTCGAGGTTGGTTCTGAGTATTCCAAGCGCATCCTCGAGCTCGACAATCAGGATATTTAATTCGATCTTCTGCTGCGCAGTGACCTGCTTGCTGGCCAGGATGCCGGTGCCATATGCGCGCAATTGCCCAAGATGCTCAAGCGCATGCGGCAGCTTGTTAACGATGGTGTCGATCAGATAGAACGTGCTGAGTTCAGGGTCCAGGGTCAGCGCGTATTCATCGGCAACCAGGCTTTCAAAGGACTGTATCCGGCTGATCAGACGGGTATGCGCGGCAAAGTTTTGAGCCGCCGTCCAATTGAGCCCATCTTTGCGCAGGCGCTCCCAATCTGTCTTGATGTGCTGCAAATTTTCGCTAGAGGCCATGCCGGAAAACGGCTTGCCCCACATCTCGTTCATTTTTTCGACTGCTTCGCTTTCCGTGCTGGCACGTCTGTCCCGCATGGTCTCATTGCCGCCGAAAATCCCGGCCGAAAGCCCGCGGTGCTGCTGGAGTATCTGCACGGCCTGCGGAAATAGCTTGATCAGATCGAGGCCTTTCAATTCCCGCTGCGAGGAGATGATTACCCGATCAAGGCTAACAAACAGGCTGTACACCACTACCGCCATCGCGGCCAGCGACATCAAGCCCAGCAGCACAAATTTCCTGGTGATATCCAGGCGATTCATCAGGGCCACGGCAGGAGAGAAAAATGCCTGTATTAATTTTTTACTGCTGCCGCCGTTGCCTGTCATCACCATACCTTTATAAAGTAAGTGGTATCACACAATCACATTTGCGCTGTAATTCCCTGATTCCTTGAAGTCTAGTGGAGTTCAGTCTAAAAAACCATGATATGCATCAACCTGCATTACATGAGGAGGTGCGATACCCCCACATTTGAAGACTACGCTTCGCCGTGTCGCGCCCGCATAGCCAAACACAAATCCTGCCACGCCTTGGCCTTCTCCATCGGACTGCGCAACAAATAGGCGGGGTGATAGGTGATGACCAGCGGAATGCCGTGGTAGTCGTGCAATGTGCCGCGCAACGAGCCCAGCGGCGCATCGCGCCCCAGCAAAGCGGTGGCGGCGGTCTTGCCCAGCGCGACGATGAGCCTGGGTTTGATCAATTCGATCTGGCGTTGCAGATAGGGCAGGCAGGTCGCGATCTCGTCCGCCTCCGGCGCGCGGTTGTTGGGCGGGCGGCATTTGACGATGTTGGCGATGTAAACATTTTTCCCGCGTCTGAGTCCGATCGCCAGCAGCATGTTGTCGAGCAGCTTGCCCGCCTGCCCGACGAACGGCTCGCCCTGCGCATCTTCATCCGCCCCCGGCCCTTCACCGACGAACAGCCACTCAGCCTGCTCGTCGCCCACACCGAATACCGTCTGCGTGCAACCGGCACGCAGCTTGCAGAGGGTGCAGTCGCGCACCTGCTGTTTGAGTTCTGGCCAGTTGATATTGCTTAACTCCCCTCCCCGGCTGACTGGGGAGTGCTGTAGGTCGGGTTTCAACCCGACTGCTTCGACCAATTCAGAAGGAGCATGTCGGGCTAAAGCCCGACCTACATCAGGCTGCGCAGGCCGGGGTGGCGCAGCGTAGTCCGACGCCTGCGCCTCCTGCACAACCTCTACCGCCGCAACCGGCGCAGGTGCCCCGCGCCGCCGCCACAGCGGATACAGTTTCAACTCGCGCAACACCGCTTCGTTCCTATCCATTCGCCTCACCCGCCAACTCGCACGCCATCACCAGCGCATCCTCGCTGCCCTCTTCATTCCGGTAATAACCGCGCCGCTCACCGATCTGGCTGAAACCCGCGCTGCGATACAGCGCGATTGCGGCAACATTGGACGAACGCACTTCGAGGAACACGCGCTTCATATTCCTGCCACGCGCCACGTTCAACATCTCCGCCAACATCGCGCGCCCCAATCCCTTGCGCTGTTGCGCCGCCGCCACGCCGATATTGAGCAGCTCTGCCTCACCCACCACCGGCATCAATATCGCATAGCCGCGAATCCCGCCTTCTTCCGTTTCATCCACACAGCATAGATAGCCGCTGTGCAGCGCATCGGTAAAATTGCCGCGCGTCCAAGGAAATCGCTGCACCGCCTGTTCGATGACCAGCACCGCATCCACATCGCCCTGCGTCATCGCACGCATCATCATGCTGAACGTGACGCTTCCCGTTCGCTGGTCTTCAGCGCCACCTTGTCGCGCAGGTACAGCGGCAAGGCTTCCGCCGCATCCGCCCCGCGCCCCTGCGCAAATTGCGCCGCACCGAGCGCGGCAATCGCGGCGGCCTGCGGCACGGCGGCGTCATCCGCGTCCTGCAACTGTCCTGCGTATCTTTCGGCCAATACCGCGCTGTGAACGGCGAAACCGCTGCCCGCGCCGAACCAGTCATTGCCCGGCAGCGGCGGTGCCTCTTCCGGTTTACACAGGCGCGGTTCGCTCACCGCCACCCAGACATCATCCTGTTTTTCATACGCGGCGTGGTAAATCTCGCCCATGCGCGCATCCAGCGCGGCAATCACGCGCAACTTGCCGGAAGCCTCCGCCAGCGCCTCCAGGGTGCAGATGCCGGCCACCGGCAAATCTGCGCCGAACGCCAGGCCCTGCGCCGCACCGCACGCGATGCGCACCCCGGTAAACGACCCCGGCCCCATGCCGAATGCGATGCCGTCCATTTCCTTGATTCCGAGTCCCGCATCCTTGAGCAAGGCATCCAGCATCGCCATCAGCAGCTCGGAATGTTTCTGCCCGACCAATTCGCAACGCTCCACGACCACGCCATCCAGCCACAGCGCAACCGAACAGTATTCGGTGGAAGTTTCCAGTGCCAGTACGCGCATTATCTTGAAAAGCTATTAGCCACGGATTGACACCGATTGACACCGATTAAATACCGGGCGAGCGCATACCGGGCTCCGCTCAATACTGCCGATAATTTGACCCGGCAGATAGAACTGCAAAACCATCCGTTAGTTTGATAATCCGTGAACATCCGTGTTAATCCGTGGCTAATGTTGTTTTTCTCATCAATCGGCAAGCAGCAATACGACAGCTTGCGCCGCGATCCCCTCGCCGCGCCCGCTGAACCCCAATTGCTCGGTGGTGGTCGCTTTCACGTTGACGGCACTTTTTTCCACGCGCAGGTCGGCGGCGATATGCGCCACCATCTGCGGGATATGCGGCGCCATTTTCGGCGCCTGTGCGATGATCGTCGCATCCACGTTGCCGACGCGGTAACCCTGTTCGCGCACCAGATGCAACACCTCGCGCAACAGGATGCGGCTGTCGATGTTCTTGAATTTCGCATCGGTATCGGCAAAATGCTTGCCAATGTCGCCCAGCGCCGCCGCGCCAAGCAATGCATCGCTGATCGCATGCAGCAGCACGTCCGCATCGGAATGGCCGAGCAGCCCCTTGTCGTGGGAAATTTCCACGCCACCGATAATCAACCGGCGCCCTTCCACCAACTGGTGAACGTCAAAGCCTTGACCGATTCTCATTTTATTTTCCTTAAATGAGCTGGTAGCTTGTAGCCTGTAGCTGGTAGCCAATAAAGTGCGCACTTCGCGCGCGGCATTTAACGCTACAAGCTACGAGCTACCGGCTACAAGCCTTTCCACGCCAACAATAACTCCGCCAGCAATAAATCCTGCGGATAAGTCACCTTGAAATTGCTCGATTCGCTCAATACCAGTTTGGGCCGCAAACCCAATGCCTCAATCGCCGATGCCTCGTCGGTGACCTGGCTGCACTGCCGCAACGCATATGCCAGTAGCCCGGCGCGGAACATCTGCGGCGTCTGCGCCTGCCATAATTGTTCGCGGTTCTCGGTGAGCAAGACGCGGCCATCCGCATCGGCGCGCTTCAGCGTATCCGCCACCGGCACGGCGAGGATGCCGCCTACCTCGTCGTCGCGCAATTCGGCGATCAGTTTGGCGAGATGCGCCTGCGTCAGGCAGGGGCGTGCCGCGTCATGCACCAGCACCCAGTCGTCCGGCTCCAGCTCGGAAGCCAGCAAGCCGTTCGCCACGCTCGCGGCACGCGTCGCCCCGCCGCAAAACAACGGCTGCAGCTTGTCGCCGAAGCGCGACCAGTCGTAGGTGTGGAACAGCGTGTCTTCGGGAGCCAGCACCACGAACACCGTGGAGATCTCGGGGCTGGCGCACAGCGTATTCAACGCGTGGAAAATCAGCGGCTGCCCGGCCAGAGGCAGGTATTGTTTGGGCAACTCATGTCCCATGCGCGCGCCGAAACCGGCGGCGGGAACCAAGGCGTGGAATTCTGACATGGTGCGATTGTAAATTAAAAGGTTGTCCGCGCGCATGGCTTATAATGCGCGCCTCTGTTTCAGGCTGTCCATCGTGCTTTTCTCGTCAAAACATTCCCGTCCCCGCTATACGCAACTGCACGGCTCGTCCGACACATTGGCGCTGGCGCAATATGCCGCGCAGCAATCGCCGCAGGCCCGTT
>JAUYGW010000277.1 GCA_030690245.1 Gallionella sp.
CAGCTGACGACTTGACGGTGGTGGGCGGCACACTTGGAACCGGTAGTTTTGATACCGAGACCGGCAAGATTTGGACTGCCACTTTCACCGCCAACGACAACCTGGCGGGAACCGGCTCGGTCACGTTGGCCAACAGCAGCTACACCGACGCGGTGCTGAACCTGGGCGTAGGCGGTACGGATTCGGTGATCATCGACACCGTCAACCCAACGGCCACGGTAGCGATTTCATCTGCCAATCTGAGCGACAACAGCAACAGCACCACGGTCACGATGACTTTCAGCGAAGTGCCGGCTGGCTTTGTTGCAGCCAACGACCTCACCGTAGTGGGCGGCACACTTGGAACCGGTAGTTTTGATACTGAAACCGGCAAGACTTGGACTGCCACTTTCACCGCCAACGATAACCTGGCTGGCACTGGCTCGATCAGCTTGGTCAACGACAGCTACACCGACGCGGTGCTGAATCTGGGCACAGGCGGTACGGATTCGGTGATCATCGACACCGTCAACCCAACAGCCACTGTGGCGATTTCAGCTACCGATCTGAGCGATACAACCAACAGCACAACGGTCACGATCACCTTCAGCGAAGTTCCGACCGGCTTTGACCCGGCGGCCGACCTCTCGCTGGTTGGCGGCACGCTTGACAGCGGCAACTTTGATGCTGAGACAGGCAAGACTTGGACAGCCACCTTCACCGCTACCAACAACTTCGCAGGCGCGGGCTCGGTCAGCTTGGCCAATAGCAGCTACACCGATGCAGCGCTGAACTTGGGTGCAGGCAGCGCCGACACAGTGGTGATCGACACGGTCAACCCAACGACGACGCTGGTCATCACGGCTGCCGACCTAAGCGACACCACCAGCAACACAACCGTTACGATCACCTTCAGCGAAGTTCCAATCGGCTTTGACGCGGCGGTCGACCTCTCGCTGGTGGGTGGCAGCCTGGGCGCGGGCAGCTTCGATCAAGCAACCGGCAGAGTCTGGACAGCGACCTTTACCGCCGATGACAACTTGGCTGGCACCGGCTCGGTCACCTTGTCTAACAGCAGCTACACCGACGCGGTGCTCAACCTGGGTGCAGGCGGTACGGATTCGGTGATCATCGACACCGTCAACCCAACAGCCACAGTGGCGATTTCAGCTACCGACCTGAGCGACACAAACAACAGCACCACGGTCACGATCACGTTCAGCGAAGTTCCGACTGGCTTTGATCAGGCGAACGATCTCACGGTAGCAGGCGGCACACTTGGAACCGGTAGTTTTGACCAGTCTGGCAAGATTTGGACTGCCACCTTCACCGCTACTGACAACCTGGCTGGAACCGGCTCGGTCACGTTGACCAACAGCAGCTACACCGACGCTGTGTTCAATGTGGGCGCAGGCAGCAGCGACAGCGTGAGCATTGACACCGTCAACCCGACGGTCAGCGTGGTCTTTACTGCCAGCGATCTGAGCGACACGACCAACAGCACGACAGTCACGATCACCTTCAGCGAAGTGCCGACTGGCTTTGTGGCAGCTGACGACTTGACAGTAGTGGGCGGCACACTGGGCATTGGCAGCTTTGACACCGAAACTGGCAAAGTTTGGACAGCCACCTTCACCGCCAGCGATAACCTGGCAGGCACCGGCTCGGTCACCCTGGCTAACAGCAGCTACACCGACACGGTGTTCAACCTCGGCAGCGGTAACAACGACAGCGTCACCATCGACACCGTCAACCCGACGGCCAGCGTGGTCATTACTGCCAGCGATCTGAGCGACACGACCAACAGCACGACGGTCACGATCACGTTCAGCGAAGTGCCGAGTGGCTTTGACGCTACGGCCGACTTAACGGTGGTGGGCGGCACGCTGGGCGATGGCAGTTTCGATCAGGCAACTGGCAAAGTCTGGACGGCGACCTTCACCGCCAGCGACAACCTGGCGGGAACTGGCTCGGTCACCCTGGCCAACAACAGCTACACCGACGCGGTGTTCAACCTGGGCAGCGGTAACAGCGACAGTGTGACCATTGACACCGTCAACCCGACGGCTACGGTGGTCATCACCGCCGGTGACCTCAGCGACACAACCAACAGCACGACAGTCACGATCACGTTCAGCGAAGTTCCGACTGGCTTTAATGCGGCTGACGACTTGACAGTCGTGGGTGGAAGCTTGGGCGAGGGCAGTTTCGATCAGGCAACTGGCAAAGTCTGGACGGCCACCTTCACCGCCAGCGACAACCTGGCCGGTACCGGCTCGGTCACCCTGGCCAACAGCAGCTACACCGACGCGGTACTGAACCTGGGCGCAGGCGGTACGGATTCGGTGATCATTGACACCGTCAACCCAACGGCCACGGTGGCGATTTCAGCTGCCAATCTGAGCGACACAAACAACAGCACCACGGTCACGATCACCTTCAGCGAAGTGCCGACTGGCTTTGTTGCTGCGGACGACTTGACGGTGGTGGGCGGCACA
>JAUYGW010000283.1 GCA_030690245.1 Gallionella sp.
CACGGCTGGAAATTCATCCGCTTCGGCCCGGACGGCCTGCTGTATGTGCCGGTGGGCGCGCCGTGCAACATCTGCGAGCCCGACCCGGCGCGCTATGCCGCGATCTTCCGCATGAAGCCGGACGGCTCGGCGCTCGAACAATATGCGCGCGGCGTGCGCAACACGGTGGGCTTCGACTGGAACCCCGACACCAATGAACTGTGGTTCACCGACAACGGGCGCGACTGGCTGGGCAACAACGCGCCGCCGGACGAGTTGAATTATGCGCCGCGTCCCGGCATGCATTTCGGTTACCCGTATTGCCACGGGCAGGCGATCAGCGACGACGAATTCGGCGGCAAGCGTGCCTGCGGCGAATTCATTCCGGCCGCGCTGGAGCTCGGCCCGCATGTGGCGTCGCTGGGGATGCGCTTCTACACCGGCGGGATGTTTCCGGAGAGTTACCGCAAGCAGATCTTCATCGCCGAACACGGATCGTGGAACCGTATCCCGCCCATCGGCTACCGCATCACGCTGGTGCGGTTGCGCAACGGGCAGGCGGCGAGTTACGAGGTGTTCGCGGAAGGCTGGCTTGGCGGGCTGACTGCGTGGGGCCGCCCGGTGGATGTGCAGGTGATGCCGGACGGCGCGCTGCTGGTGTCGGATGACAAGGCGGGGGTGATCTACCGCATCGGCTACGGGAACCTCTAAAAATCCACATTTCATCCCAACTGCGGCGTTGCGGAAAAAAATTTCTTGCTTACATATTATCCATATGCGGCGCAGCGAAATTTTTCCCGCGCCTTGCATTTAGGCGAACTCTGAATTTCTAGAGGCTCCCTTACGGCGGATAACAGATCAGGAAGCCTTCAACTGAACCATTTCCCCGTCGCGGTTAAACGCGAGGTAGTTGCCGATCTTGCCGTCCTTGATGGACTGGACCATCGTTTTCAGCGGCTGTTCGGCTTCTTCGCTGCCCGTCACAACTCCGGGTTTTCCGGACATGCAGGCCACAAACGCGATATCCCATTCCGTTCCCGTCTGGCGGGATTCCTCGACCAAGGCGGCAAAGCTGCTGCGCTCGCTGGCCAGTTTATCGACGCACATGACCGGCGTCAGGGTGCCGCCTTGCCGCGCCTTGAATTGTTCCTGCTGGTCTTTGGTGTGGTCGCCCGGCAACTCGGCCTGGGTAAATACAAACAGCATGCGTTGCGGCTCGGCCTGCGCATTGGCGGCGTTCAGTAAATCTTCGTAACTCGATATGTTCATGGCGTACAAGTCTTTCGATAACAAACAGCCGCGAATTATATTTCACTATTGCCGCATCACCCAGCTGCAAATGCGGTTTCTTCCGGCGGGTGCGCTATTCCTCCAATATTTGCAGGCTCACACCCAGGGTTTTCCACTGCTTTATTTCTTCCTGCAACGCGGTTTCGGTCAGGGGATTTTGTGCCAGCCAGCCGGCGTCTATCGAGAGGTGGAATTTGGTGCCGCTGAAACTTCCGCGCAATGCGGGCAAACCGATGTCGCTGCGGTTGCGGTAGAACAGCACCGCAAGGCGCAGGCTCATCGCCAGCACGCAGTCTTCGGTATTTTTCAGTTGCCCTTGCAGCTTGTCCAGATTGCCGCGCTGCGCCAGCGCCAGCAGGCTCAGGCGCGCCTGTTCCTTTTTTGAGAAGCCCGGCATGTCGGCATTGGCGAGGATGTAGGCGGTGTGCTTGTGGTAGCCGCTGTGCGCGACGCTGATGCCGATTTCGTGCAGTTTGGCCGTCCAGCCGAGCATGTGCAGCGCGGCATCATTGGCTTCATCGCCGAGAAATTGCCGCGCAAACAGGTGCGCCAGTCGCGCCACGCGCCCGGCCTGTCTGGCATCGACGCGGTAGCGCTGCTTGAATTGCCGCACCGTGACATCGCGCATGTCGTTGTCGTGAAAACGCCCCAGCAGGTCATACAGCACGCCTTCGCGCAACGCGCCGAGCGCGGGCTGCATTTGCTCGATTTCCAGTTCGCAAAAAGCGGCGTACATGATCGCAAAACCGCCGGGCAGGACCGGCATACGCTCCGCGCGCAGCCCGGACATCGCGAGCCTGCGCGTGTCGCCGGCCTTGACCAGATCGGCGCGCAATTTTTCCAGGCCGTCGCGCGTGATGCCGCTTTCGCTGTAGCCGTTCTGTTCCAGGATGTCGCACAACACCCGGGCCGTGCCGGATGAGCCGAGCGCTTGCTGCCATTGCCCCCGGTAGTCGGCGGCGATGATCTGCAATTCGATGCGTGCGGCGAGTTCCGCCTGTTTGAGGTTTTGTTTGGTGATTTTCCCGCCGGGAAAAAAACGCAGGCTGTAGCTGACGCAGCCCATGTACAGGCTCTCCAGCTTGAGCGGCTTGAGGCCGTTGCCGATGATGAATTCGGTGGAGCCGCCGCCGATGTCGATCACCAGCCGGTTGTCCTGCGATTGCGGCAAGCCGTGCGCCACGCCGAGATAGATCAGGCGCGCTTCCTCGCGCCCGGCGATGACTTCGATCGGGAACCCCAGGATATGCTCTGCCTGCGGAATAAAATCGGCGGCATTCCTGGCGACGCGCAGCGAGTTGGTGCCGACCGTGCGCACCGCTTCGCGCGGCAGATCGCGCAGGCGTTCGGCAAATCGCCCCAGCGTGGCGAGGGCGCGCTGCTGCGCTTCGGCATCGAGATATTTGTCGGCGGTGAGCCCGGCGGCAAGGTGTACCGGTTCGCGCAGCCCGTCCAGCATGTAGAGCTGGTCGCCCTCGACCCGCGCAATTTGCAGCCGGAAGCTGTTCGACCCGAGGTCTACTGCGGCGAGGATGGGCTGATGTTGCATAAGAGCTCGTTAATGGATTGGGGGAGAAGGGGAAAGGGAGAAACCGTCTCTCCAAATAAAGGGGGCGAGGGTTTCACTCTTCTCCCTTCCCTCTTCACCCTTCCCGGCAGGTCTTTACTGCTGAATTTCGCGGTCGATCTCGTCCACGGTCACATGGCGCACATCGCGCCCCTTGACCATGTAGATGACGTACTCGGACATGTTCTTGGCATGGTCGCCGATGCGCTCGATGGCCTTGGCCACGAACAGGATTTCCAGCGAAGTGGAAATGGTGCGCGGGTCTTCCATCATGAAGGTGATGAGATAGCGCATGATGGCGCGAAACTCGTCGTCCACCTGTTCATCCAGGCGCACCACTTGTGCGGCCATCGCCACATCCAGCCGTGCAAAGGCATCGAGGGATTTGCGCAGCATGTCCAGCGCCAAGTCGGCGGCATGCTTGATCTCGTGATAGCGCGGCAGGTTGAGCGTGCTTTTCTGCGACAGCAGCTTGGCCATGCGCGCGATCTTCTCGGCTTCGTCGCCGATGCGCTCCAGGTCGGTGATGGTCTTGACCACGGCCATGACCAGACGCAGATCGCCCGCCGTCGGCTGGCGGCGCGCAATCACCTGGCTGCATGCCTCGTCGATCTTCACTTCCATCGCGTTGACGCGATGATCATCATCGATCACCCGGGTCATCAATGCCACGTCGCCGCCTATCAGCGATTCCACCGCGCTCTTTATCTGGCTTTCCACCAGACCGCCCATTTGCAGCACGTTGGCGCGGATGGCCTCGAGCTCGGCATCGAACTGGCGGGAAATATGATAATTACTGCCCATGCTGTCATTCCTCGAAATAATTGTCCATATAGTGTAAGCGGCGAATATGAAGGTTAGATGACACCATCCCTCGCCTTAAGAGCATCTATCCTAAAAACTTCAGTTAGCCACAGGTTTACACGGATAAACACGGATAAAATTTTGCGTTGTGAGGGATTGGCATTGCACCCAAACGGTATCAGGAAGAAATTGATACCAACCATTGTTCATCTGTGTCAATCCGTGTTCATCCGTGGCTCAATTGTGTTTTCCAGGGTTACACCGTCATCGTCTTCACGCCTTGCGCCGTGCCGAGCAGCAGCACATCGGCGCCGCGGCGCGCGAACAGGCCGTTGGTCACCACGCCGGCGATATGATCCAGCG
>JAUYGW010000287.1 GCA_030690245.1 Gallionella sp.
GATGCCTTGCAGGCTGTCGTCATCGTTTTCCGCCTTCGCCATTTCAAACAGCTCGGCGGCATCGGAAAGGTTTTGCTGGATTTGCTTCAGGCCGAGCACCACGCCTTCGAGCATTTTGCGCTCGCGCCCCAGCTCCTGCGCGCGCTTGGCGTCCTGCCAGATGGCGGGGTCTTCGGCGAGCTCGCTGACTTCGGCTAGGCGTTCCTGCTTGATATCGAAGTCAAAGATACCTCCGCAGCTCGGCGCTGCGCAGACCTAGGTCTTGCAGCTGGTTGGATAAGGCGTTGAGTTGTTCGGCTTCCATGATGGTTTCGCTGCTGTTTGCAAAGGCCGCGATTATACATGCTCTGTAGGAGCGAGATTGCTCGCGAATGTATCGCTTTCGCCGGTTTTCGCCAGCCAGCTGGCTCCTACGGTTTGTTTGTCGGCGGGCTCGCTCCTACGCCAGAAACATTATCGCAACCAAATTGCATCTCACAGTGGATAGTCTCCGATCTTATCTACCAGATTGGCACGGAGCGGATTGGCTACTACATAGCGGGCAATGGTCTGCAAATCTTCTTTATCCGAGATTTTCCATTAGCCCGAAATCAAGGTGCGTGTTGCTGCGCTACTTGCAGATGTCATCCAAGTTCGGTTGGAGCTTGTCCAAACCTGGGGCTGATGGAAAATTTCGGATGAACCTTAAAACCTCATTTGAACCACGAAGAACACGAAGGACGTGAAGAAAAACAGTTGGTTGTCACAAAAACGCCAGACACCACATGGGTGAGCGTTCGGACGCACATAGCCGATCGAAAAATCTTAGTTATAATTGTGTTCTTCGTGGAGAGCTGCATTTTGGATGAATCTGTTCACGCACCGTGATCTGATGGCATGGCTCGATCAGCCGTTCACCACGCCACCCGATCCGCAGGATGAACCCCAGGCCAGCTTGGCCTTCGCTTGATCCTGGACAGCAATGGTTCGATCTTACTCAGGCCGTTCGACTTTGACCGCCTGATATTCTGAAAATATACCGACTTCCAGATGGCGTTTAACCTGGGTCAGTCCTGTGGCGCTGAGTGTGGCCAGGACTTGTTCAGGGGGTACACAGGCTTCGATGCTGTCCCAAAAATAACGCCACAGCGTCACGTTATCTTTTTGAGTGGAAACGAATTTGGTCAGCAGCGGTATCACGCCGCGCATGTAGCTTTTAAGCAGCCATCGCCAAAAACGGTTTTGCGGCCGGGTGATTTCAAGCAGGCATAAACGGCCGCCGGGCTTCAAGACCCGTTCAAACTCCGCAAAGGCCACGCTCAGATCGCTGATATGGCGCAGCGCATAGCCCATGCTCAAAAAATCGAAATGATTGTCGGGAAAAGGCAAAGACTCGGCGCGGCCTTCTATCAGCACCATGGTGTCAGGCAACTTGCTGGCGGCCATCATGCCGGGGCTGGGATCGACCCCGGTGACCAGGGCGGGGTCGCCGGTCAGGATGCAGGCTTGCGCCGCAACCAGGCCGGTGCCCACGCCGACGTCCAGCACCTTCATGCCCGCTTTCAAACCGCCGCGAATCAGTGCCTGGCGCCGATAGCGGGAACCGGTGCCCCACGCCAGCATGGACTCGATACGGTCGTAATCCGCTGCGGTGTCGTCAAAAATCTTGCGCAGATAAGCTTGCCGATCCTGCTCGGTCGGGTAGTAATCGGTCAGCGGAACGTGCGGTGCATGCACCGGAGCAGGTTTGGGTGTATCCATGTTGTCACTCACTTTTAAATGATGCCGCCGTTGATGGAAATAATTTGTCCGGTGATATAGGCCGCCTGCGTCGACGCGAGAAAGCCGATCAGGTCGGCGACTTCGCCGGGGGTGCCGGCGCGTTTCATCGGTACCATGCGCGCAATGTCCTCGGCGCTGAACGCGGATTCGCTCATCGGGGTGTCGATGATGCCGGGCGCCACCGCGTTGACGGTGATGCCCCGGCTGGCGACTTCCTGCGCCAGCGACCTAGTGGCTGAATTGAGCGCGCCCTTGGCAGCGGAATAATTGACCTGACCGCGACTGCCGGTCAGGGCGGCGATGGACGACACATTGATAATGCGCCCCCAGCGGCTGCGTATCATCGGCATCATCAGCGGCTGGGTGACGTTGAAAAAACCGTTGACGGATACGTCTATCACCCGATGCCACTGCTCGGCGCGCATGCCGGGGAACACCGCATCGTCATGGATGCCGGCATTGTTGACCAGAATCTGGATCGGCTCGCGTTCGACGAGAGGGGTCAGCACGGCGGCTACCCCCGTGCTGTCAGTCACATCGAATGCCAGCACCTGCGCACTGCCGCCGCCTGCGCAAATGGCATCGGCCAGGGTCTGTGCGGCCTGCAGTCCACGATAGGCATGAATGTAGACATGGCAGCCATCGGCAGCAAGACGGCGGCAGATGGCTGTGCCAATGCCGCCGCTGCCGCCCGTAACCAGGGCATTCTTCATGGCGCCTCTCCCGTATTGGGTGCGAGCGCGTCAGCATTGAGCACGACCGCGGCGCGCCCATGCAGGAGCAGGCGACCCGCTGCGCTGACGCTGAACCGATAGAGTATATTGCTTTCGCTGCGCGTGATGCAGATGGCTTGCACCAGCAGATCGGCGGCGATGTCGTCCAGCCGTGGCACGTGCAACTGCGTGCCGCGCACGCTGACCAGATAACCGATCCGCGCGCTGCTGCTGCTGTCTGGCGGGGCGAGCAAGGCACCGTGCACGGCCATGGCCTGTGCCGCGTATTCGATACCGCAGGCGGCACCAAGGCGGCCGTAAGC